>JBHIEE010000012.1:0-37972 GCA_046760445.1 Candidatus Aminicenantia bacterium | reverse complement strand
TTAAGAGATATAATATTAAAATTAACAAGAAAATAATTTTTTATAAAATTCAGAATTTTGAAGAGCTCAATTCAAGATTTCGAATTTAGCACTATCCCAATTTCAAATTAAAAAATCTAACTTGTTTAATATCAATCAATTAAATAGTTAAACCCAAATTGGCATAAAATTTGCATCTTAAATTTCTGGAAGATAAGTTAATAAGATAAAAAAATAGAATTTTTAAACAGCTGACTTAAATTTAAGAGGCTGTTTAAGGCGATAAAAAGCCTTAAGCAGCCTCTTTTTTTTTATCAAAATTCTAAAAGGAGGTGATAATTAAAAGATAGTTAATAGTTATTGGTTAATGGTTATTGGAGTGTAAATGAGTTACACTCTGTGGGTTTTGGGTAAATTTCGTTTAGTGTTCAAGAATCGATTCAAACGCTAAATGAAAAAAATTTCCAATCCCGAGTACTCGGGATGAAGGAGGTTAAAAAGTGAATAAGAAAATTTTCAAAGTTCTATTGATATTATGTCTGTCAATAGGACTAACTTCTTTTGCCACAGCTCAGATTCGATATGGAGAAATAACTGGAACAGTGGTTGACGAAGATGGTATTCCTCTTCCTGGAGTAACTGTTACCTTAGAATCTGAAATGGTTCCCACCAGAACAGCAGTCACCACTGAAGGAGGAGTTTTCCGCTTTATGAGTCTTCCCCCTGCAAGCGATTACAAACTGACCTGCGAATTACCAGGTTTCAATACCCAAGTTCGAGAGCCTATTAAGGTAATTGTGGGTGGAACAGTGAAGTATAGAATCGCCATGACTGTGGCACCAATAGAAGAAGAGATTATTGTCACTGCTGAAACACCAGTGGTTGATCCTAAAAAGACAGGTACTGCGGTGAATGTCACTCAGGAAATTTTAGCCAATATACCTACAGCTCGAGATCCTTGGGTCATTCTGGATCAAACAGCAGGAATTATGGTTGATAGAGTAAATATTGGTGGCAGCCAATCAGGTCAGCAGTCTCAGTTTACAGCCAGAGGCGATAGCGGTGATAATGTGATGTGGAATTACGATGGATTAACTATTACTGACCAGGCAGCTTTAGGTGCGACTCCCACTTATTTTGACTTTGATGCCTTTGAAGAGATTCAAATCACAACTGGTGGAGCTGATCCATCAATTCAGACAGGTGGAATTGGACTTAATTTTGTGACCAAAAGAGGTGGTAACAAATTCAAAGGGCAGTCTTATTTTTACAGAACTGACGCCATTCCATTTGTTGATTTCCAGGCGACCAATGTTCCTTCTGAGATGGAAGAGCTTGGTTATGTTGGCGATCAGATTAACATGATCAAAGATTATGGATTTGAAGCTGGTGGTCCACTGATAAAAGATAGGCTCTGGGCTTGGGGTGCCTGGGGTGTTCAGGATATTAAGATGTTCACTGCTGCTGGCACTTCCGATGATACTCTTTTAGACAATTTACACTTTAAGCTCAATGCTCAGGTAACAAACAATGACCGAGTTGAACTGCTCTATTTCTATGCTAACAAGCTCAAATGGGGTCGTGGTGCATCTCCAAACCGTCCTTTACCAACGACCTGGGATCAGAACGGCCCATCTGATCAATACAAGATTGAGTGGGAGCACGTATTCAGTGACAACTTCTATATGAGTCTTAAAGGTGGATTTGTTGATTTATACTTTGAACTCGTTCCCAAAGGTGGATTGGATGTCATGCCAGGCTTAAGTCTTGATACTGGAAACTGGTCAGATTCTTTTGTTTATTACTACACCTGGAGGCCAGTATATCATGCCAACCTGAGTGGAAACTATTTTCTTGAAAATGTTTTAGGTGGAGACCATGAATGGAAATTTGGAGCAGAATATCGCACAGGTTCTGTGAGAACTCAATATGGATTTGCTGGTGGTGGGTTTAGACTTTTCTGGTCAGCTTTTGGTTTTCCGAATGATTCTGCCTTAGTTTACCTTTACAATGATGCAGACTGGAAGCAGACTTATGAAAGAATGAGTGCTTGGATCGGAGATACTTTTACGACTGGAGGGTTAACCCTGAACCTTGGGGTGAGATTTGACCATCGAATCAATGGTCACGCTGCTCCTGAAGGTGGCATCAATAATATCCCCGCCCACGCAGTTGACCCCACTTTCTTACCAGCACGCAGACAGGAAGAAGTTAAGAAAGTCATTGAATGGAATGACTTTTCACCTCGAGTTGGCTTCACCTATGATCTGACCGGAGATGGAAAAACCCTTATCAGAGGAAGCTTTGCCCGTTATGCAGATCAATTAGGTTCTGGAACTGCTGCTTTTGGAAACCAGGCTTACTACGCTTATGTCGCCTGGTTGTGGTCGGACGACAATTTAGATGGACAGCCTCAGACGAGTGAGCTTATTGGTTTTCCAAGTCCAGATTGGATAATTGATAGAAGTCCCAATATCAATCCTTCTGATCCGACTGATTATCCCAATATAATAGATTCTGATCTATCAGCTCCGATAACTTATGAAGGAATAATTGGTGTGGAGAGAGAAATTCTGCCCGACTTCTCAGTTGGAGCAAACTTTATTTACCGCTATTACAAAAACTATACCTGGTATCCTATTAGAAATGTGACGAGTGATGACTGGGTAGTGGCTGGTACAGTGAACAATGCAGGATATGAGGATCTTTTTGATGGGAAATATGTTGAAGGAGATTATTATGATTTAACATTTCCGATGCCTCCTGGTGGGCTTTTGACCAATCGACCTGATTATCACCAGAGATTCTGGGGAATCGAAATTACAGCAACCAAGAGACTGAGCAACAAGTGGATGATGAATATGTCCTTTAACTGGAATGATCACCGTCGATATTATGATGGTCCAGAAGGTTATCAAGACCCAACTAATATTGAAATGCAGGATGGCGAATACATGGCCTATCAAATGTTAGGGAGCGGAAAAGCAGGTATTTTTACCAATGCACGATGGCAGTTTCGTGTGAACGGAATGTATCAGTTACCCTATGGATTCAATGTGAGTGGAAGCCTGAATATGCGGGATGGATACGTCCTGCCATTAGTCCTTCAATCTCCTTATCGTGATATGGGTACTGGTCAGGTTAATGTGAATATTGAGCCCTTTGGCAGCAGAAGACTTCCTATGTTCTGGCTGTTTGATTTGAGAATAGAGAAGACCTTTCGCCTCGGAGATTATGGCACTCTTGGTTTGATAGCAGATGTCTTCAACGTATTCAATAATAACATGTATCTTGGTAGAGAACAGATTCTGAATTCTGATGACGCTTATATCCCCTCAGAGTGTGTCAATCCAAGGGTATTCCGATTAGGAGTTCGATTCAGATTCTGATGCTAATGCAGGGCAAACCTTTTCCCGTAAAAAATATCGGGACAAGTAGGTTTGCTAAAACTGAAGTTCACCCCGTCCCAGTTATTCCCCACAAACGGGGTAATCGGGGCGGGGTTTTTTTATTCAAGTCACAAGTCTCAAGCTACAAGTCACATGTCCCAGGCTAAAACGAAATTATTGTCTCATATAGTGTTTTATAATGGCTAAGAAAAAAAGAAGAAAAAAGAAAAAGAAGATCACTCCGGTCGTTTCAGCTAAAAAAGATTCCTTTCAAGAAATAAAAAAAGAAAGGAAAATCGCCTGGAAAAAACGAGGGAAATTCATATTTTATTTAATTCCCTTCTTTGCTATTTTAATAGCTGTTTTTTTATTCTTCTATTTTTTTACTCCAAAAAATAGAGTAAAAAGAGATCCTAATTTAAATGTTCTGTTAGTTACAATAGATACCATAAGAGCAGATAGGGTTGGTTATAGTGGATATGATATTGAGACTCCGAATTTAGATTCATTAGCTTATGGAGGAGCAAGATTTATGAATGCTGTTTGCCAAGTTCCTCTCACTTTCCCTTCTCATACTTCCATTCTAACAGGAACAAATCCCCCTTTTCATCAAATTAAGAGTAATGGGCCATATTATTTACCAGATGATTTCACTACTTTGAGTGAGATTCTCAAAGAAAAAGGCTATAAAACAGCAGCTTTTATAGGAGCATATTCTTTAGATTCTCGGTGTGGATTAGACCAAGGATTTGATATTTATGATGATGAATACAATACACCGAAATATATGAAATTAGCTGACCCTCAAAGAATCGCAAGGAATGTTTACCAGTCGGCAGAGCAATGGATAGAGAAGAATTACACTTATAAGTTTTTTGTCTGGGTTCATTATTATGACCCTCATGGTCCTTATACACCACCTCCTCCCTTTGATGAGAAATATAAATCCAGGCCATACGATGGAGAGATTGCCTATACTGATGTTTATGTTGGCAAGCTCATTGATCTTCTCAAAGAAAAAGGTGTTTACAAAAAAACATTGATCATTATAGTAGGGGATCATGGAGAGGATTTATGGGATCATAACGAGCCTACTCATGGGATTTTTTTATATGATACAACGCTCAAAGTTCCCTTAATCTTTCATTGTCCAGATGTCATTTTAAAAGGTAAGAAGATAGATAAACAGGTAAGAACAGTTGATATTCTTCCCACAATTTTAGATATCCTCACAATAGATATTCCCCAATTTTGTCAAGGGGTAAGCTTAATTCCCATAATAGCTGGAAAGAATAAAAAAGAGACAGAAGTATCTTATGCAGAAACATATTACCCAGTTCAAACAAATGGATGGTCAGAGCTAAAAGCAATCAGATTAGATAAATGGAAGTATATTCAGGCGCCCAAACCAGAACTTTACAATTTAGAGAATGCTCCGCATGAAAAAAATAATTTAATAACAAAAAACAAAGAATTTGCTCAAAAACTGAAAGAAGAATTAGAAAAATTAGAAGAACAGTTATCTTCTCATCGCAAGCCGACAATCAGAGAATTAACATTAGAGGAACAGGAAAAACTTATGGCTTTAGGATATGTTTCAGGAGCGATTCCTTCAGAATCCAACTATGTTCGCCCGGATCCAAAAGATATGGTTCACATTATTAAAAAAGTAGCTTATGCGAGGCAAGCTTTTCGAATGGGAGATTTAGAAAAGGCAAAAAAACTACTCGAAGAAGCTAAAAAGGAAAATCCAGAAGGTAAGGTTGTCCTTTTGGATTTGGGCAGAATATATCAGCAAACAGGAGAATTTGATAAAGCTATTGAAATTTATAAAGAAGCGATAGCAATAGATGAAACTGATGTTGATTCTTATCATAGATTAGCCAATTGTTATTTTCAAGCGGAAATGACTAAGGAAGCTATAGAAATAAGTAATGCAGCCCTTAGTCTGCATCCTCGTCATATAAAATCATTACTTCTCTTAGCCGATGTGTATAAGTCATTACAAAATTTTAGAAAATCAATCTATTATTTGGAACGAGCTATTGAGGTTGATCCATATAATCAGGAAATTAGATTGTTTCATGCTGTAGTTTTGGCTATATCTGGAGAATATGAAAGAGCAATAAAAGAATATGAATTTCTTTTAACCAAAATGTCCCAAAATCCGATGATTTATAGAAGATTAGGAGAGATTTATTTTTATAAAGATAATTTTGAACAAGCGATAAAATACTTTTCTGAAGAGGTCAAACTTCATCCCAATGCAAACTCATATTATCTTTTAGGAGCTGCTTGTGGAAAGTTAGAAAGATATTCTGAGGCAGTGAATTATTTGGAGAAATATCTAATTTGTGCACCTAAAGAAGATATCTCTCTCAGAAAAAAGGCTGAACAAGCTCTTTCCTTTTTCAAATCTAAGCTAAGATAATCTTTTTAAGGAAGAGGGAAGGTATTTGTTGGGTAGAAAATTTGAGTAAAATCAAAAAAGATTAATCACTTGCAGGTTGATTTTCTACGAAATATTTTAAATTTCCTCTCTTTTTATTAAGAAATTTTTATAAGATTTAGGAAAATAACTATTTGCAAACTCTATCGACAATTTTGGATCGAGAATTTTAATTGACAAATATTAAGTTTTTAAATATCATAATCAAAATGAGGAAGGATAGATGAGTAGTTGGGCGATAGCTGTTTTAACAGTTTATTTTTTAGTTCTTTCTATCTTAGCTATTTTTGGTATTCATCGATATATCATCCTTTATATTTATTTAAAAAATAAAAATAAAATATCCAAGCCTTTGTCTGAATTTAAAAACTTACCAAGAGTGACTGTCCAGCTTCCGGTTTATAATGAGATGTATGTGGTAAGAAGATTGATTGATTCAGTGTGCCAACTAAAATATCCCAAGAATTTGCTTGAAATTCAGGTGCTTGATGACTCAGCAGATGCCACCCAAAAAATAGCCCAAGAGAGAGTAGAATTTTATAAGAATAAAGGAATTGATATCCAATATTTTCACAGAGAGGATAGAACGGGGTTTAAAGCAGGCGCCTTAGAAGAGGGATTAAAGTATGCGAAAGGAGAATTTATTGCTATCTTTGATGCAGATTTTATTCCCACTCCTAATTTTCTTTTTGAAACAATTCACTATTTTACAGATCCTCAGATAGGAATGGTTCAAGCGAGATGGGGACATATCAATAGGAATTATTCTTTACTCACTCAGGTTCAATCTATCCTTCTTGATGGTCATTTTGTGATAGAACATACAGCTCGAGATAGAACAGGGAAATTTTTCAATTTTAACGGCACAGCCGGTATCTGGAGAAAGAAGACCATATTCTCTGCTGGCGGTTGGCAACATGATACCCTGACCGAAGATTTAGATATAAGTTATCGAGCCCAAATAAAGGGATGGAGATTTATTTATCTTCCTCAGATTGTTGTTCCGGCTGAATTACCTATTGAAATGAATGCTTTTAAATGCCAGCAGCACCGCTGGGCAAAAGGGTCTATTCAGACAGCTAAAAAACTTCTCGGTAAGATATTTAAAGCAAAACTTGCTTTTCCAATAAAATTGGAAGCATTTTTCCACTTATGTGATAATGTAGCTTATTTAATGATGATTCCTTTATCATTAGCTATTTTCCCTACTGTGATCCTCCGAAAAAATTTGGGTTTATATGAAATGGTTATTATTGATTTCCCACTTATTATGTTAGCTACAGGTTCTGTAGGTGCTTTTTATATTTATTCCCAAAAAGAAATATACCTTGATTGGCCTGGTCGACTGAAATACCTTCCTTTTCTTATGGCTCTGGGGATTGGACTGGCGGTTAATAATGCTAAAGCAGTTCTGGAAGCTTTATTAGATAAAAAATCAGCTTTTGAAAGAACCCCTAAATTTGGCATTCAGGATTCAAAGAAAAAATGGAAAATGAAAAAATATTCAGGGAAAAGAACCTACTTAGCTTATATTGAACTCTTTCTTGGAATTTATTTTACTGTGACTGTTGTTATTTCAATTAAAGAAGGGATTTATCTTACTCTTCCTTTTCTCCTTCTTTTTCAGATAGGGTATTTATACACTTCATTCTTTTCCTTTTTCCAGAATAAGCAAATTTTCAATTGGGCTCTCAGAAAAGCAGAGAATAAATCATAATCCTGAAAGATAATTTAAAATCAAGACCGAAAGTCATAAACTTTTCCTTTTTGTTTCCGTATATTATAATATGAACGATAAAGGCATTAATATTTTAGATACTAATTTAAACTGACAGATATTGATTACCAAAGATGGGAAGAATAAATATTGGAGAATCAATTTTAATAGCTTTTAACTCGTTATGGGTGAATAAACTAAGAACTTTTCTTACTTTATTGGGTATCATCATTGGCGTTTTGACTATTATTACTGTTGTTTCCATAATTCAAGGTCTCAATAACTATGTCTACACTAAAATGGCTTTTTATGGAGCAAGTGATTTTACTGTAACTAAATGGCCAGAGATTGGAGTTTCTCGACGAGAGTGGATAGAAGCATTAAAAAGGAAAAATCTAACCTTAGAGGATATGAGAATTACCCGACAGAATTGCCGAAACTGTAAATTGGTAGGTGCGACTGTTAGTACTTCACGGAATGTAAAATACCGGAATCAATATCTGAAAGATATTGAAATCAGAGGAGTGACTTATCTCGACCATCTTATTGGCACGGTTATCGAGTTAGAAAGTGGAAGACATATTTTAAAAGAAGATGAGGATCATTCTCGCTTTGTTTGTGTTATTGGGCATGATATAGTTGAAAAATTATTTTCTTTTACTGATCCATTAGGTAAAAGAATAAAGGTGGGTGATCGTAATTTTTTAGTTATTGGAACAGCCAAAAAAAAGGGGAAAGTACTAGGATTTAGTATGGATAATTTTGTTAGAATTCCAATTACTACTTTTCAGAAAATATATGGAACAAGACGAAGTATCTCTATTAATATCCATACCTCTTCTCAAGAACAGATGTTAGAAGCTCAAGAAGAAGTGAGGACAATTCTTCGCTCAAGAAGACATATTCCCTTTAACAAATCAGATGACTTTTCTTTTCGAACTTCAGAAACATTTATTCAATTTTATAAAAATGCTACCTCGAGCATTTATCTGGCAATGATTGCCATTTCTTCTATTGCTTTATTAGTAGGTGGAATAGTTATTATGAATATTATGTTGGTTGCTGTTACAGAGAGGACAAAAGAAATTGGAATCCGAATGTCAATTGGTGCACGGCGAAAAGATATTTTATTGCAGTTTCTTATTGAATCTTCAGTTATTTCTGCCACAGGAGGATTAATAGGCATCCTAATTGGCTTTATTATTGCTAAAATTGTCTCAGCCACCACTTCATTACCTTCAGCTTTAGATCCAACCTCGATTATTATTGCTATATTAGTTTCTGCATCAGTTGGTTTATTTTTTGGATTATATCCTGCTAATAAAGCAGCTAAATTAGATCCCGTAGAAGCCTTGAGGTCAGAACAATGAGCTGTATAAATCCCAAATCACAAGCACCAAATCACAAACAAATTCTAAATTCTAATTTTCAAAATTCATCCCGAATACTCGGGATTGGGAGATAAATTATTACAATGAGATTAGGCATAATAAAAGAAATATTTAATATGGCTTTAGATTCCTTGAAATCTCATAAACTTCGATCTTTTCTTACTCTATTAGGAATCATGATTGGAGTAATGACCGTTATTGGTATGGTTTCTATAATTCAAGGATTAAATAAAAGTTTCTTAAGAGAGCTTGAAGGTATTGGATCAAGTACAATTTTTGTAACTAAATATGAACCAGGAGTTCATATAGGAAGAATGCCTGAAGAATTAAGAATGAGAAAAGACCTTACTTATGAAGATGCATTAGCCTTAGAAAAAGAATGTCCTTCAGTTAAAGCAGTATCTTTAGAACTTGGTGTGTGGGATCCTTTTCAAGCTAAAAAAGTAAAGTTTAAAAACATCGAAGCTAAAGACCCATTCGTTGTTGGAGTTAATGATAAATATAGTCAAGTTTACTCATTATTTCCTCGAGACGGAAGATTTTTTACTGAAACTGAAGTAATTAACAGAAGAAAGGTTTGTATTTTGGGAATTGAAGTGGCTGAAATTTTATTTCCTCATACAGATGCTATTGGCAAGGAAATTCGAATTGGAGAACATAGATTTACAGTGGTTGGTATTCTCGAAAAGAAAGGAAAATTTTTAGGATTTAGTCGAGATAACATAATTTTAATTCCTATCACATCACTTATGAAACTTTTCCCTTATAGAAAAGAAAATTTAGAAATAGCAATTATCCCAAGGAAACATGAACTTATTTTTGAGGCAATAGAAGAAATGACAAATGTTTTAAGAAAAAGAAGAAAAGTTCCTTTTGGCAAACCAAATGATTTTGCCATTTCTACTCAAGATACAATTTTAGACTTATATAATCAAATTACAGGGGCAGCTTACTTAGTAATGATTGTTATTTCCTCTATTGGATTATTAGTCGGAGGAATTGGAGTGATGAACATAATGTTGGTATCTGTCAGGGAAAGAACAAGAGAAATTGGTATTAGAAAAGCTTTAGGCGCCCGAAAGTCAGATATATTAAATCAGTTCTTAATAGAAGCGGTCTTTTTAACCGGAACAGGAGGAATTTTAGGTATTATTTTAGGATTTTCTATTGCCTTTTTAGTTAGAGTTGCTACTCCCTTACCAGCTTCAGTTACCTTTTGGTCAGTGGCACTCGGATTTTTGGTTGCTGTTTCAGTAGGATTATTTTTTGGAATTTTTCCTGCTCAAAAAGCAGCTAAACTGGATCCTATTGTTGCCTTAAGGTATGAATAAATAAACTCTTTCCCTATTCTTCTTTAAAATTTCTTCTTATAAAGAATTAAATTAAAATCTTGCAAATTAAATTTTAGTTGTATTAAAATATTTTGAAAAATAAAAGGATAAGATGATAAGAAAGATATTTTTACTTTAATAATTAAAATAAATAATTAACATGAGGCTAACTCAGCTCACTATCAATCGTCCAGTAACTACTTTCATGTTCTTCTTAGCTGTGATTCTGCTTGGTTTTGTTTCTCTGCGTGAGTTGAGTGTGGATTTACTGCCTGATATCAGTTATCCTCGGTTTTCGATAGTGACTGAATATCAGGGTGTTGCTCCAGAAGAAGTAGAAACCCTGGTTACTTCTCCTCTTGAGGCAGCAGTCAGCACTGTGCCTGGTCTTCGGCGAGTAGAATCAGTTTCTAAAGAAGGTGTTTCTTATATGATGCTTGAATTTAGCTGGGGAACAGATATGGATTTTGCTATTTTACACACCAGAGAGAAATTAGATAATGCCCGTTATTCTCTACCTGAAGGTGCGGCACGCCCCACGATAATTCCCTTAGACCCTCAAAGCAAGCCAATTATGATTTTAGCTCTTTCTGGAGAAAGAAGTTTATTGGAATTAAAAGAGCTCTCTGAAGAACTGATTAAACCCCGATTAGAGCAAATTCAGGGAATAGCTTCAGCCGAAATCGCCGGAGGAGTAGAAAGAGAAATTCAAGTTGAAGCAAATCCTGAGCTTCTTGCTCTCTATGATTTGACTATTGACCAGATTGCCCAAAGAATAGAGGCTTTTAATAAAAATTTACAGGGTGGAACAATTAGAAAAGGAAGATTTAAATATGCTTTACGGGTAGTGGGTGAATTCGAGTTAATTCATGAAATAGAAGAAATTGCCATAAAGAGCACCCAAGAAGGCGGAGTGATCAGAGTTAAAGATGTTGCGCGAATTAAAGATTCAATTAAGGAAAGAGAAGGCCTAACCCGACTTAATGACCGAGAGAGTATTGGTCTTCTCATCTATAAAGAATCAGGTGCTAATACAGTAAAAGTGACTAAGAAAGTAAGAGAAGTGCTTGATGAAATAAGAAAGGAAAATCCCCAGATTAATTTAGCTGTTGTTTCAGAGCAGGCAGGATTTATTGAAAATTCTATTTCTTCTGTTTTAAATTCAATAATTCTGGGAGGGATTTTAGCTTTTCTGGTTCTATTTTTGTTTCTCCAAGATTTAAAAACACCCATTATCATTGCAGTGGCTATTCCTATTTCTATTATTGCTACCTTTAATATTCTTTACTTCAGCAATATTACTTTAAATATAATGTCTCTTGGGGGTCTGGCTCTGGGCATAGGAATGCTGGTTGATAATTCAATTGTTGTTTCTGAAAGTATATTCCGCCATCGCAGCCAAGGTGAAAAAATTATGGAAGCTGCTTACCAGGGAACAAGAGAAGTTGGGATGGCAGTCACTGCTTCGACTTTTACCACTATTTCAGTCTTTTTGCCAGTTATCTATGTTCATGGAGTAGCCGGGCAATTATTCAAGGATCAAGCCCTAACCGTCACTTTTGCCCTTTTGTGCTCTCTTCTTGTGTCTTTAACTCTTCTTCCTGTCCTTGCCTCTCGAGAATTTAAATCAGAAATTGAGAGAAAAACCGAATTTGAGAAATCTGAAAGAGAAGAAAAAAAGCCCGAGAAAAAATCAAAGCTTAAATATTTACTTTATCCCTATAAAAGTTTAATCTGGTTGGTTAAATTTATCTTAAAGATAATTTATCTCATTTTCAATTTTATTATTTCTTATCTGAGTCAGCTCTTTTTATTACTTATTCACTATTTAACTTTACCTTTTAAGCCAGTGGTCAAAGTTATTTTCCGAGGGTTTAATCAAATTTATCAAAAATTCTCTGAGAAATATCATAAATTCTTAGAATGGAGTTTAGAAAATAAAGGCAAAATTCTATTTGGTTCCTTCCTTTTCCTTCTGATTACTTTTCTTATGGCTACCCAAATCAGCCGGGAACTTATGCCCAAACCAAAAACCACTTCTTTTGAATTAAATGTCAAAACCCCGGTTGATTTTTCTTTTGAGGAAACTGAAAAAGTGATGTCATTAATTGAGACCTGGCTCAATAATCAGAATCCAGTAGAGACCATTTTTTCACAGATTGGGCTGGTCAGTGGAATGCAGATTTTTAGTCCAGATGTATCAATTAATTCTGCGACATTATATTGTCGGTTGAATCATTCTTCTGACACAGATGGAATAATCAGTCGTTTAAGACAGAAATTAGAAAATTATCCTGGATTGAGTTATTCAATTCGCCGGGAACAGACCACTTTATCCGAGATGCTGGCTTTTGGAGGGGCAGGATTGACTCTCAAAATTCTGGGTGACGATTTAAATAAATTGAGTGAGATTGCCGAGCAACTGGCGTCCAAATTAAAAGAGGTCAAAGGAATTACTGATATAAACACTACCATTGAGCAGGGGAAACCCCAGTTTTTAATTCGAATGAAAAAGAGCTCTTTAGAAAAATATGGAATTTCGCCAGCTAAAGTGGGAAACTATTTAGTAAATGCTGTCCGGGGCAAAATAGCCACTCAGTTTAAAGAATTTGAAAAAAAATATGATATTTTAGTTCGAATGGAAAAAGACACGATTGAGCAAATTGACTGGATATTAGATAAACAAATTCCCTTTAATCAGACGTCAATTCCTTTACGGGATTTAATTTACTATGAAATCACCAGAGGTCCAAAAGAAATCAGAAGAGAAAATCAGCAGAGAGAAGTTCTGGTGACAGCCAATTTAGCTGGAGCAAAAATAAGTCAGGTAGTGCCGAGGATTCAGGAAAGAATAAATGAAATTTCTCTTCCTCTTAATTATCGAATTGCCTTTGGTGGAGAGCAGAAAGAGATCCAAAAATCATTCCGAAGTCTTATTTTTGCCTTTATTCTGGCTGCCTTTTTGGTTTATATGATTATGGCTGCTCAGTTTGAATCTCTGGTTCATCCTTTATTAATTATGCTCACACTGCCTATGGGTTTGACTGGAGCAGTTTGGGCTTTAATTATCACCGGGCAGACAATAAATGTCATTTCTATTATTGGGATGGTTGTTCTGGCTGGTATTGTTGTTAATGATGCTATTGTCAAAATTGATTATACCAACCAACTGAGAAGAAAAGGGATGAAACTGAGGGAAGCAGTTATGGAAGCCAGTCGAGTGAGATTAAGGCCAATTTTAATGACTACAGTAACCACTGCCTTTGGCTTATTTCCAATGGCGCTGGGAATTGGTCCAGGTTCAGAACTGCAGAAACCTTTAGCCATCGCTGTCATCGGTGGTCTGATACTGGCTACATTTCTCACTTTGATTTTAATTCCTGTGGGTTACGAACTCGTCGAGAAGAGAAAATCATAGTTTTCCTACGCATCCTCCTAATTTGATTTTTTAGTTTTTTCCTTTTCAAAATACTAAATTATAAAGAAGAGCTCGAAAAGGAAGAAATCCCCGGACAGATGTAAATGGGGTAAATTAGGTCAGGTCTCAACTTTTGACAATTTAAGTAAACAAAAAAAGGACAGGCTACTTTCTTAAGAGTTAGACCAGCAAAAGAAAGTCATTCATAAAATAATTTTTTTCAGTTAGTTTTACCCAAACTATCTCCACAAGAATTTTTAAAGAGAGAGCTAATTGCTAATTGACATCAAATTTTTCCTATGCTAAAAGCTATAAAGGGAATTAACTGATGAGAATCATACAAAAAATGGAGAAAATCGTTGCCAACCAAAAAAGCAAATTCCTATCCCTCTGTTTTTCGGGGTTACCTTTATATTGATTTTTAAGTAATCTTCAATTAAAAGAAATAAACAGAAGAGAATAGGATAATGTTAACAGAGAGTGAACAGAAAGTATACGAGGTCTTGGAGAGACTCGGTATTTCTTATGTCCGGCATGAGCATCCGCCTGTTTTTACAGTCGATCAGGCTAAAAAGTACTGGGGAAGCTTTACTGGTGCCCATTGTAAAAATCTTTTTCTACGCAACAAAAAGGGTAACCGTCACTACTTGATCATTCTGGAATATTCGAAAAAAGCAGATCTCAAAGCACTGGCAGAGCAACTAGGGGAAGAGAAGCTCAGCTTTGCATCAGCAGAACGGTTAATGCGGTACCTTGGACTGTCAACTGGTGCGGTTTCACCATTCGGGTTGCTCAATGACAGCAAAAAAGAGGTTCAGGTTGTGGTTGACCGGGATTTAAAAAAGGTGGAACGCATCAATTTTCACCCTAATGTCAACACTGCAACAGTGGGAGTTGGTTTTAAGGATTTTGAAAAATTTCTGGCCTGGTGCGGAAACAGTGTTTGCTGTCTTCAGTTCTGAAAGGAAAAAGGAACGGGCTGCCTTAATAAGAATTAGACCAGCAAGAGGCAGAGTGATGTTCTCTTTACCCGAAGATACACTGCAAATGAGTCGAGCCGACCAAACTCTTAAAAAAGTCGACTTATTATAGAAAGTCTATTCCGAATACTCGGGATAAATATTTTTCCATTCAAAAAAGACTGAATTATACGAAAAGGAAAATATGAATCTTTAAGCAGATCTATTGAAATAGAGAATTTTTAGGATTACATTAATAGTAAAAACTTTGGAGGTGACAAGAGATAAAGTCAATGTGAAATATAGAATTTATTTTCATTTAGATTTATTTAGATTAAAAATCTGAAGATGTGGCCTTCTTGGACAAAACCATATTATGATGAATAGAAGTTTAATATAGGATTGATCTATTGATGAAAGGGAATATAACCAGAAAGGAGAATGAAATGGTTTCTGATCGATTAAATTTTAAAAAAATGATTCTAAGAGTAATTCGAGGAAGACGACTCTATCCTATTATTTTAATGTGTGGCTTGATCCTTGCTTTTTTGGCTGTTTTGCAGTGGGGGTTTGTATCTATATCTTCTGCTGATTTGTATGCCCCAACGATCCTTTCTGCAAAAGTTGTCACACCACCAATGAATCCTATACCGAGCACAGGTGATTTATGGATGAACACCTGGGCTGATGATGACAATATCTACACTGGATGGGGAGACGGTGAGGGGCCAGGTGATGTGAAGCCCGGGACCGACTGCGGAGTTGGCGTGTTCAAAGGACCAGTGCCTTACTTTCTCATCGAGCAGAATCCCTCGGACTATGTAAGAAGTCGATTCGTGCCAGATGGAAGAACAGGCAGAGATGACAAACCATCGAGCCTGCTTTTCTTTAATGGTCGACTTTACTTTGCAGGACATACACCTCTTGGTGACCCTAAATACGGATACATAGCCTACTCTGACGATTATGGCAGAACATGGGTTGAAGTTCCCGACTCCCCTTGGACAAGAACGAAGAAAAGCGTGTTCCGTTGTCTTTTTTTTATCAACATGGGAAAGAATTATGAATTAAACAAGGATGGCTATGTCTACGCGCTCGGTATTGGCAAGGAATGGGATTGGTTTCCCCCTATGGTGTATCTTGTACGTGTACCGATGAATTCAATCTTGGACTACAACAGTTACCGGTATTATGCTGGTATGAATGGCGGAGCTCCTGTCTGGTCAATGGACGAATCCGATGCACTTCCATTAAAGGGGCTTGAAGCACACCAGATGGGTTCGGCCATGTATCATGAAGGAATTGAGAGATACCTGTTTCTGGCTATCGATGGGCTATTCGAAGCACCCTATCCTTGGGGTCCGTGGGTTAAAGTTTCTGCGCTCCTGAATAGCGGAGATGATCCAGAATGGAAGGGTGGCTATATGCCTGGTATTATTGCAAAAGGGGCTGGCGCTGACTTCTTTTATTTCACACTGGCTGGGCAGAGTAATATCATCCGATACAATCTGTATATTGGTAAGATTTCTTTCCAGTTAAATTCAGAAATCGAGGTTCAGGCCTCTGCAAGTCCTACGATTGGTAGGGCACCATTGTCAGTACAATTCCGAGGCTCTGGGGTCGCTCCAGGAGCCACAATCACATCCTATCGTTGGTATTTCGGCGATGGAGCTATATCCACAGAGCAAAACCCCTCACATGTATATACTTCTCCTACTTATGGAAAGTACCGGGCAATGCTAACTGTTACAGATAATCAAGGGCGCCGAGGTTTCGATATTGTTGAAATTACTGTTCCTTTCTGTGAATTATCACTACGTAACCCTGAAGATCCAGACTCTTGCAAGGCTGGTCTTCATGTAAAATACTACGATCTACCTCCAGAAGGTGGGGAAAATGTGCCAGATTTTTCAACAATGACAGAATATAAAACCGACATTGTCTCACAAATTAACTTTCTCAGCCTTGGTATTCCGAGGAATGGCGGCGTAGAATTTGCTACTTCTGGCCGCAGAGACAACGTTGCCGCGTTGTTTACTGGCTACTTAGAGGTACCCACTGATGGGGTCTACACATTTTATTTACTGTCAGATGACGCCTCGGAACTTTACATTGGCGATGAGAGGATTATTGACAACAATGGCGAGCATAAAATGCAAATGAGAGAAAGAGCTGGACAAATTGGCTTAAAGGCCGGCAAACATGCACTACGAGTAGGATACACTGAAATCAATTTGTTAAACGGCCTCAGGCTCTACTGGGAGGGACCAGGATTCAGTCGAGAGCTTGTCCCAGCTTCTGTATTGTGTCATGAAATCTCAAAAAAGGGTAAAAGTCGACGTTAATGGTATAAGTGTTAGAAGTAGTTGTTAGGCCTGGTTATTGACCTAAGATATATGTACTGAATATAAAAGGAAACAGGCTGCTTTTTAAGAATCAGATCGGCAAAAGGCGAAGTGGTCTCCATTTACTTGAAGATGCATTGCAAATGAGCTGAACCGACGAAACTCTTGTAATATGTATTGACCGCGAGTGATCGGGATTAGATGAATGGAGCTCTTTAGTGTAAATCCAAAGAAAGAAAAGTTTTGCTCAAGAAAATGAAGAAGCCAGGCATTTTGAAAAAGCTATTAGAAGATATGATTAAAATGATTTTTATATCCCCTCTTGTGCCAGCACATAGGCGAAAATAGCCATAGCAATAGCTCCTAACTCCAGTTCCCTCGGATTCACAGCATCCAAGACATCCTTGGCAGAGTGGTGCACATCAAAATATCTCTGAGAATCCGGAACCAGGCCGATGGTGATGGTGCCAAGCTTTGCAAGAGGAGCAATGTCAGCTCCGCCGCCACCAGGATGGATCCAATACATACCTAAAGGTTTGAACAAATATTCCCATTTTTGCAAATGCTTCACCGTGGAGGAATCGCCTCCCACAGAAAATCCAAGTGGCAGAAATCCTCCACGATCTGATTCAATAGCAGCCAGATGGTCTTCTACCTTTCGATTCTCTGCATTCGCGTAGTCCCTTCCCCCGGTGACGCCGAACTCTTCATTCATAAACAATACGCCTCTAATGGTGCGTTTTGGTTTCAGTCCCAGTTCTTTCAGCAATCGCAATGCTTCCACTACCTGAGCGCAGCCAGCTCCATCATCGTGGGCACCGACGCCCAGATCCCAGCTATCAAGATGGGCACCTAATAAGATGATCTCATTGGGTTTTTTGCTTCCCGTGATCTGTCCTATTACATTGAATGAGGTTACTGGAAATAGATTCTGGCAATTCAGCTTCATATAAACGTTTAAGGAAGGTTCTCTTTTTAGAATTTTACTGAGGAAATTAGCACTTTTTGTGCTGATAGCACCCGCTGGTATTTTGGGAACTTGTGGATCGTACCTCATCAAACCGGTATGGGGAAAATCATCCACCCGTGTTGTGAGCGAGCGAACCAGAACAGCCACAGCACCAACCTTTGCTGCTTCTACTGCTCCTCTCACCCTTTGACCTACAGCCTTTCCATAGGCTTGAAAAGTATTGATAAAGGTTGGATCCATGGGGCGATTGAAGAAGATAATCTTTCCTTTAGCTTTTTCACCAAATTGCTTTAATTCCTCAAAGGACTTGACCTCTAAAACCTGCGCCGTGATTCCTGTTTTAGGGGTAGCGATACTTCCACCAATAGCACAGATTGAAAGGGGTATGGTACCAGCCGTGGTAGAATTTATAATCCTTGCTTCTTCAGGTGCTCCGCGCACCCAGCGCTGCACGGTGATTGGTTCAAGATAGACCTCATCAAGTCCCACATCCTTCATTTTCTGGTGCATGAGTTCCACAGCAGCAGAAGCTTGAGGTGAGCCGGAAAGTCGGCCCCCGATACTGGTCAATCTTTCCAATATGGCATAAGCCTGTTCATCCCTCAATCCTTTTTTGAGAATTTTCTCTGCAATTTCCAGATAGGGAGGTTTTTCTTTCTGATCTTGTGCCTGGAGAAAGTTGAGGAATGAAGAAAAGAGAAAAAAAATGAGAAACAAACTAAATACTGATCTTTTTACATCATTTCTTAGATAAAGCATAATTCCTCCTTTTGATCTAATTAGATCATACACAATACTCCAATAATGTGTGGGCTGGATTAAGAGGTGTAAACCTCCATTTTATATTCATTAACCTTAAAAATATAAAAGAGTTAAAAGAAATGCAAGTCCATTGAGAGGAGCAGATGAATTTCAATTTGGTAACATAAAAGGGGACAGGCTGCTTTTTTTAATAATAAGACCAACAAAAAGTAGAGTAGTGCTCTATTTACCCGATGATGTATTGCAATAGGCCGAGTCAACCAAGCTTTCATAATTGCGTTTATATCATACTACATCTCTAAAATATTTATGATTTTATCTCTTGTTTTTCTTCAAATTTCTTTTTCAACCATTCAATAATTTTTGGATACGCTTCACGAAGATAATCTCCATGGCCAGCGCCCTTGATTTCTCGATATTCGCATTCATATCCTGCTTCTTTTAGCTTTTTTACCATTATTCTTGCCTGTTCTACAGGGACAGCATTATCTCGATCTCCGTGATAAGCCAATACTGGAACTTTTTCCTCTTTCTGGATAAAATTAAATGCTTCATTTTCGGGGGGTGAATTCCAAGGTAAAAGTGCTCCTGAGAGAACCGCTAAAGCTGTAAATATATGAGGACGAGTAAGCCCGATTCTCCATGTGCCATATCCTCCCATAGAGAAACCCATCAAAGCAATTCGGTTTTCATCAATTGGATAAAGATTTTTAATGGACTCAATACATTCTATTACATCTTTGCCTGAGTCTCCCAGATACCAGTCTGAAAGACCTCTTGCCTTTGGAGCAAGAACAATCCAGTCCAAGGATGGATCCATGATTTTTTTAACATTCTGGATAGTGTTTCTCTCATCCACGCCACTTCCATGAAGCATTACTAAAAGAGGAACTTTCCGAATCCCATCCCAAGCTTCGGGAATAAATACTGAATAAGGCTGTAGCGTGTCATCTACTTTTGATCTATGGGCAAGCCGAAAAATACCTCTTTTCCCCGAAAATGACAGATTCCCTTTCTCTAAATCATTTAGGCATTCTTTTAGTTCAGAAAGATGTTTTGCAAGAGTATCTACCTCAATGAAATGATCTTTTCTGCCAATAATTTCAGAGACCCATTTCAATCTACTTTCTGCAATGGGCAAGCCAGCTCTTAATTTTTCTTTACCCAACGTGAGGCTGATATTCTTGGTCTTTTCGATCCGATGTTTGAAATTTTCTATTTCCTGAAGATTAAGAAAAAAGATAGGATATTCCTCAGAAAATCTTATTTTTTCTCCAGAGATTTGAATCTGGAGAGTTAATTTTCCAGAAAGAATTTTTCGAAGTTCTAAAGGAAAGGTAAATTTATTTAAGTGTTTATACAGAGGAATATTTTTATTAACAAATTTTACAATTGTTTCTTCTCGGGAAACTTTTACTAAGAGACGATTCCTCTTAAAAACTCCAGGTGAATTAACAGCAATCAGGATTTCAAAAGGATTTCCCTTATAAACCAGGTTGGATGAGATTGCAGTTTGGATTTGAACTGGTTCAGTTGCGCTTAATTTTGCTGGGATAAAATCAAAAGGCAGCCCATTTCTTAGATTTGTCTTTTCTGTGTCATAAGCCCTGTCAGGAAAAAGCTGGAGGATTTTTCTTTTTCTTTGATCTCGATCAATGTAGATAAGATTGATTCCCCATTTCTGATGTAAGAAGGGCTTGAAGGGGAATACATTTTCAAAAGGAATCCCTGCTTCATAGAGAATACGATGGTTTTCTTTTTCGAGTCGAACATTGAATTCAATTTTTGAAAGATCCGCTCTTGGAAAATATTCTCCATCCTTATTGACAAGAATTTTTCTGACTACACCTTTTTCAATTGAGAAACCAAAAGAGTAGAAATAATTGCTCGGATTTTGCTTTCGAATATCAACAAAAGTTAAGTAAAATCCATCCCCATATCTCCAACTCCTTTCTGGAAACTCAAAGCAGTTGTCCTGAGCTTCCACCCCAACTAAGAATCTTTTCTCATCAAAGCTTAGCCAGGCTTTGACCTCAATATCATCAGGGAATAACACCTTGTTGCCATTGAGGTCAAACTCTACCATCAAGGCGGACATTCCTTCCCAATCATTAAGGGTTCCATCAATTTGGATAGGTCGAAGAGTCTGAAAAATCTTAGCTTCTTCAGCAATGGTCCACTGTTGAGGAAAGGAAAGCAAAATGAGAAGAAATAATTGTAATGCTTTCATAATACTTAACCTCCACTACAATAATAAAACGAATTTTTTTGTGAAAAAGTTACCTTTTACATATTTTTCCTGATGTTTTCTTCCCGGATATATTGTCACATTAAATCCACAAACCAAGGCCATGTCCCTACATTTCATTTAATGATTTACTTTAAAAGCCTTCATTATCAGCTAAAGTTGACTCCTGTGAGAGATTAAGATATATCAAGTGATGATTTAATAATAAAAGGAGGAGGTATGGTTGAGAAAACTTTAGCCATTATCAAGCCTGATGCCGTTAAAAAGAAAGTGATTGGCAAAATTATCCAGAGAATTGAAGAAGAGGGTTTTAAAATTTCGGGCCTTAGAATGCTTCATCTCACCAAGGAAGAAGCAAAAGGTTTTTACATTGTTCATAAGGACAAGCGGTTTTACGAAAGCTTGACAGATTTTATGTCCTCCGGGGAAATTGTAATTATGATATTAGAAAGAGAGCATGCCATCTCTCACTGGCGCAAAGTGATGGGTGCCACCGACCCTGCCCTGGCTGAGCCAGGGACTCTGCGCCATGAATTTGGCTTTTCGGTGGAGCGTAATGCTGTCCACGGCTCAGACAGTCCTGCCACTGCTGAATGGGAAATCAATTATTTTTACAAAGAAGAGGATTAAAAGATTGGACGCGTAGCAAAAGTTGTATTATTAAATAGATCTCAAGTCGCAAGTCACATGTCTCAGGGCTAAAATAGTTCTAATTGTTGTCGAGGATTAAATATACAAAAAGGAAGCTATGAATATTTGAGCAGACCTATTGAAATAGAAAATTTTTAGGATTATATTACTAGTAAAAAATGAGGAGGTAATGAAAAAGGTAAAAGTCTCGGTTGTAAAACTCGCTGATTATGAAAACGAGCGGGTTTACGAGGCTCTTAAAACAAGCCTTGCCCTCCTCGGCGGCTTGGAGAAAATCCTTAAGCCGCGAAGCAAAGTCTTTGTCAAAATAAATCACCTTTCCCCTCCTTCCCAGGGAGATAGAGGCATCGTGACTCATCCTGCTTTTACTAAAGAAGTCCTGCGCTTATTGAAGGAATGGGATCTTGAAATTACTGTGGGAGATGACATCCAATCAAGAAAAGAGGACGGATTTCTCATTTCAGGTTATCGCCAGGTCTGTAAAGAGTTGGGAATCCGCCTCGTGAACCTAAAAGAAACAGGATTCCGAGAAGTCGACTGTCAGGGGCGAGTTTTAAAAAAAACTTATATTTCTCCTTTACTTCTTGAGGCAGACTTTATCCTTAATCTCCCCAAATTAAAAACTCATTCTTTTACTATTTTTACAGGATCCATCAAGAACATGTTCGGTATAATCCCCTATGGACTCCGCCTTAAATACCACCGCCAGTATATCAGTAATGAAGTCTTTAGTCAGATGCTTGTGGACATCTTTTCTTGCGTTATGCCGCATTTGACTATTATGGATGGCGTTGTGGCCATGGAAGGAGAAGGTCCGGCAGCAGGAAATCTCAAAAGAGTGGGAGTTGTTCTCGCCAGCCAAGATGCTGTTGCTTTGGATGCTGTGGCTACAAAAATAGTGGGCTATGACCCCATGGATATCTACACCACTTTCTACGCTCATGAGAGGGGCTTGGGCATGGGTAAAACCGAGAATATCGAGATTGTGGGAGAAAAGATTCACGATGTCGAGGTCAGAAATTTCAAGCATTCAGCTATTGTTTTTAGTTTTTTCCGAAAGAAAATACCCTCTTTTCTCTATGCTTACCTTCAAAATCAACTGACTTTAATCCCTAAAGTTTCCAGAAATAAATGCACAGCCTGTCTAGAATGCATAGATATATGTCCTAAGGGAGCAGCCAAACTTCACAAGGATTTAGCCTGGATAGATAAAGGTTCCTGCATCCACTGCATGTGTTGTCATGAAGTCTGTCGTTACCAGGCCATCAAGCTAAGGCAGCGGCCTCTGGGGAAAGTAATAAAAAGAATAGCTGCTGTTTATAGGAAGGTTAAGTCTGCATCAACTTGAAAAATTGGGTTCCCTTTATTTTCCTGAACGAGACAGAAGATTTAGGAAGGCCACAAAAAGAGCAGCGCCAAGAATAGCCCAAATAATTGGGAAGGGGTGGGGGCCAAATCTGATCCAGGGGAAGAGAGGAAGATCTAATTTTTGGGCGATAAAGGTTCCAATCAAAGCACCGATAAAACCCAATACAATGGAAGTTAAACAGCCTAATTTCTTTCTTCCAGCAAGCTTAGCGCCAATAGCTCCTGTGATAAAGGCAATCAAAATCAAAAACAAAAAGGAAAAAAGATTCATTTCTTATTCTCCTCTTTTCAATTTTCTGTTTAAATAAAATATTCAAGTCCAAGCTCCTTCACTGAGGAACTCAAATTAAAGGAGACTCTTCTGTAAATACCTCCTTTATACCTGATATTATGGTTTTATGGGATAGACATAATAAAATCATGAATGGTATTCTTATTTTAGCCTTCATCTAATCTAAAATAATCGCTGAATTTTTCTTAATTGTCAAACATTTTCCTAGTTTTTCATTGCTCGTTGTTCAAAGAGTTTCCTTGAATCATCAGTCAGTAACAAGCGATCAACAGATTCATTGCTCTGTGCAATGACAGATTACTAAAATTCTCCATAATTGGATGTGAATTTCCTTCTCGACTATGAAAAGGTTTGTCAATCCCATTTAAAAAATATGTCAATTTGTTTTCTCATTTAAATAAGCAAGAGACCGCATCTTGCATTATTAAACAAGCACAAGTTGCAGGCTGAAATAAAGCTCCGAGACTTATGAGCATAATAAACCTCGCAAAAAATAAAATTAATCCGTATCTTCGCCAAAATAATTCCTCAATGGTGCCTGCATAGAGATTAAAGATCAACTTTTTCGGATATAACCGAGTTAGCCGGAATAGCTTCGAGGTGCTCAAAGATGAATCGTAAAATGAATACTTGTCTGCCGCTCTGAACGTTTTTGCCGGAATTGAAGTTCTTCACTGCATTGCGTAGCTAAGTCACTCCTTCTGCTTACAGGCAGACTTTGTGATTTACTACGAACAAAATGAGGAAACTTTTGTAACATTGAGGCTTGACAAGTTGAAATTTAGTGGTAAAATATTGACTGACCAGTCAGTTAAGACAATGAAGTCAACACGTGAGAAGATTCTCGATGCTGCTCTCGCTCTTCTAAAGTCCAAGGGGTATCATGCCATCACTATGGATGAAATTGCTTCTGGGGCAGGTGTAAGTAAGGGCACGCTTTACTGGCACTTCACTTCTAAAAAGGATTTATTTCTCCAGCTTGTCTCCCACTGGGTAAGACACTTCAGCGAAGAGATGGCAAATGAAATTTCGAAAGTTTCAGGACCTTTAGAAAAACTCAAGAAACTCTTTGCTGCTTTTACCCGGCAGTTTGTCGACCATTCCCAAGTTTTTGAGCAGGAGACTGAGTTCTGGTCCTTAGCTCACCGAGATGCCGATTTCCGCTCGAAAGTTCAAAAGGTTTACGGAAGTTTCTTAAAGCTCATTCAGGATGTTATAGAAAAAGGTAAGCAAGATGGCGAATTTAACTGTTCCAGCACTAAGTTTGCTGCCTTGGCTACCTTGATGAACTTAGAATCTTGCATTTGGTTTACCCTTTTTGCTCCTGATGGACTAAACTACCAGGAATACCTTGATTTTTTTGCTAAGAATTTACTCTTCCCTTATTTAGGGGAAAGGAGGGATATATGAAGAAAGGTGGTAGTTTTCTCTTGGAACCAGTGGTGGGAGAAATTTTCACCCGGGAAAAGTTTAACGAAGAACAAAAAGAAATTGATAAAATGGTGCACGACTTTGCCCGAGAGAAGATCTTTCCCCACAAGGAAGAGCTGGGAGAACTCAACAAGGAGTTGTCCCTTAAGCTTATGCGAGAGGCTTCAGGGCTTGGTCTTGCCGCCATTGACATTCCAGAAAAGTACGGAGGAATGGAGCTGGATAAGACCACCTCAGTCTTAGTAGTAGAGGCACTCGCCACCGGCCAGAGCGCTTCCTGGATAGTAACTTTTTCTGCTCATGTGGGCATTGGCACCCTGCCCATAGTCTTCTTTGGAACCGAAGAGCAAAAGCAGAGGTACCTGCCCAAGCTTGCTTCGGTGGAATATTTGGGAGCTTATGCTTTAACCGAACCCGGTGCTGGTTCTGATGCCCTGAACATCAAGACAAATGCCCGCCTTTCCGATGACGGCAAGTATTATATCCTCAATGGTACCAAACAGTACATCACCAATGGTGGCTGGGCAGATCTGTTCATTGTCTTTACTAAGATTGACAGAAAAGATTTCACTGCTTTCATCGTGGAACGCTCTGCATCAGGCTTGAGTATTGAGACTGAAGAGCAAAAGATGGGAATCAAGGGCTCTTCCACTACTAGCGTCATTTTAGAAAATTGTCAGGTTCCTGTAGAAAACCTTTTGGGCAAGAGAGGAGAAGGACATCACATTGCTTTTAATATTCTAAATATTGGCAGATTCAAACTGGGGGCAGCCGATCTCGGTGGCTGCAAGTCCTGTATCAACTCAGCAAGCCAGTATGCCATTGACCGCAAGCAATTTGGTCAACCTATTGCTTTCTTTGACGCCATCCGCAAGAAGTTTGCTGACATGGTGGTGCGCACCTATATGCTGGATAGTGCTATCTACCGCACGGTGGGAATGATGGATGACCGCATCAGCACCCTTAACCCAGATGACGCCGATTACAATGTGGAAGTGATGAAAGCTCTTGAAGAGTACGCCATAGAATCCTCCATCAGCAAAATCTTAGGTTCTGAAACCTTGTTCCGGGTTTCTGATCACGGTATCCAAATTTATGGTGGTTATGGCTTTTCTGAAGAGTATCCTATGGCAATTATCTTCCGTGACACCCGCATTGACCGCATTTTTGAAGGCACCAATGAAATCAATCGCATGGTCATCTATGGTTATTATCTCAAAAAGGCATTATTGGAAGAATTGCCCCTAAGGGATGTGGTCAAGTCCTGGAATGAGTACACACCGACTGCCAATGGTCCCTTTGCCTGTGAAATTAATGCTTTAGATGCAGCCCGCCGACTAACCTTAAAGTGCTTAGACCAAGCCATCTGTCTTTACGGTCAGGACCTGAGGAATGAACAAGTGGTGGGGGAAGACCTGGCTGACCTCATCATTGGTTACTATGCTGCATCCTCAGCACTTAGCCGTATTCTACAGCTGGGTCCGAAGGCTCATCGTGATCGCGCTATAGTAGCACTTGCCCGCTTGACTGTTGCCACTTACTTGGAAGATGCCTGGCGGTTGTTTTACCGACTTAAGCCCATATTGTTCTCAGGTCATTATGGCATGCGGTTAGTGGAAAATTTTGAACGCTTGCGGGCAGTTTTAGAACTGCCTTTTGATCCGGTGACGGAGGTTCGGATTTTAACTGACGACCTCTATCATCACCAGCATTATAGATTTGAGTAAACCCCGTAAGAGACCCTCTCCTAAAGGAGGAGGCATTTTCCATATGGAATTATTTATTCCATTTTTCATCTCCGCCCTGAGGGGCGAGGCATTCTCTAACGGGGTAAAGGAGGAGGAAGATGACCAAGTACAGAAGTATAATTGTAGATGCCATTCGTAGTCCCATGGGAGTCAAACGCGGGCAGATGATAGGCATCCGTGCTGATGATTTAGCTTGCCAGGTGGTCAAGGCGCTCTTGGATCGCAACCCCAATTTACCATTGGATAAAGTAGAAGATATGGTTTTGGGGTGCGCTTTTCCTGAACACACCCAGGGCATGCTCATGGCACGGGGAGTGGCTCTTTTAGCTGGTATCCCCAAAGAAGCCGGGGGGAAGGTGGTCAATCGCTTCTGTGGCTCATCCATGGATGCTGTCCATCAGTTATCCCAGGCAATTCTGGCCGGTGACCTTGAATGTGGCATTGCCGTGGGGGTAGAAGACATGTTTGCCATTCCCGTTGGGGGCTACAATCCATCATTTCACTCCAAGCTTGTAGAGATAGGCTACTACATGGGCATGGGGGAGACCGCAGAAAATTTAGCTCAGGACCTGAACATTTCCCGCGAAGAACAAGAGGAGTTTGCCATTGCTTCTCACACCAAAGCTCTCAAAGCATGGAAGGAGGGAAGATTTGACAATGAGGTGATTCCTGTACGTAAGAGTGATATGGTCGTTGAACGGGACGAAGGACCTCGGGACCCTGATATTGAAAAGATGAAGTCACTCAAATCAGCCTTCTTGGCTGACGGCACCATAACTGCTGCCACCTCCAGTCCTATTTCAATTGGTGCTGCTGCCTTGATCGTGTGTAGCGAAGATTTTGCCCGTCGCCACACCCTACCCATTCGGGCACATATTGTCTCACGAGCAATTGCTGGAGTGGACTGGACGCGCATGGGAATAGGCCCCATTCCTGCCAGCGAAAAGGCTTTGCAAAGAGCCAACTTCTCTATTGACGATATTGACTTCATTGAACTCAATGAAGCTTTTGCTGCCCAGTCCTTGTATGTCATCAAGAAAACTGGCTGGCCTATGGAAAAGATCAACGTTCACGGTGGTGCCATTGCTCTGGGACATCCCTTAGGTGCCTCAGGAGCCCGCATTCTTACCACCCTCATCAACATCTTAGATCAGCATAACGGTAAGCGGGGACTTGCCACCATGTGTATTGGCACGGGACAGGGCATAACCACCATTATTGAGAGGGGATAAGAAATGGTAGGAATTAAAAAAATAGCCGTTTTAGGTGCTGGAGTGATGGGAAGCCAACTTGCCGCTCATTTTTCAAATGCTGGTTATCCCGTTCTGCTCTACGACCTTAACCAGGAACTCGCTGAAGTAGGCTTAAAGAAGGCTTTGGAGGCAAAACCTCCTGCTTTTTACCACAAAGACTTTGCCCGCCTTATCGCGCCCTGTAACTACGAGGAGCATCTGGATTTGCTGGCGGAATGCCAGTGGGTGATTGAAGCCATTGCCGAGCGTTTGGATTGGAAGCGCAACCTTTACCAAAAAATCCAGGGAGTGTTAAAAAAAGGCTCGGTGGTTTCATCAAACACTTCGGGTCTTGCGATCAGAGACTTAGTGGCAGAAATGGATGAGAATTTCCGAAAGCACTTCCTTATTACCCACTTTTTCAATCCTCCTCGCTACATGCGCTTGGTTGAAATTATTCGGGGAGAAGATACCCTAAAAGAAGTAGTGAAAGCCATGGTTGACTTTATCTCCCGGGTTTTAGGCAAAGGTATCGTTTATGCCAAGGACACTCCCAACTTTATTGCTAACCGCATTGGTGTTTATGGCATGATGTTAGCCCTTAAACTCACTGAGGAGATGCGTCTTAGTGTAGAAGAAGTTGACCGCCTCACCGGTCCCATTATGGGCAGACCCAAGTCAGCCACCTTCCGTACCGCTGACTTAGTTGGACTGGACACCTTAGCTTTAGTTGCCGAAACTGCTTATCATAAGTGTGAGGATGATGAAGCAAGAGACCTTTTTCGGATTCCTTCTATCTTAGCAAAGATCATTGAGCGCAAGTGGTTGGGGCAAAAAACAGGTCAGGGTTTTTATAAAAAAGAAGGCAAAGAGATTCTATCCTTAGATTTTGAAACCCTTGAATACAAGCCGCAGAAGAAGGTCCGTCTAGACGCCATTGGGGTGGCACGCCGCTACACTGATCTAAGGAAAAAGCTTCATTCCTTAGTTTACAATCCTGATCTGGCAGGTAAATTTGCTTGGGAACTTATCATCAATACCCTTACTTATGCTGTCAATCGTATCCCTGAAATTTCAGATGATATTCTCAATGTGGACCGGGCTATGCGGTGGGGGTTTGGCTGGCAACTGGGACCCTTCGAAGTCTGGGACGCAATTGGTGTACGCAAATCAGTAATGCGCATGGAAGCAGAAGGGAAAGAGGTTCCCCAGTTAGTAAGGGACTTGCTCCAAGCTGGTGAGGAAAGCTTTTACCGCCGCGACGAAAAAGCATGTCGGGTTTATTTTGATGTGGCAAAAAAAGCCATGGTGCCAGTTGCAGTTCCACCTGATGTCATTGTCTTGAGTGACCGTAGAGCAGCCAGTAGTGAAATCTTAAAGAATTGGTGTGCTTCACTGGTGGATATAGGAGATGGTGTGGCATGCTTGGAATTCCACAGCGTGGTGCAACCCGACTTCAACCCCATTGATGGCTCAATTTTGGGTATGCTGAGTGAAAGTCTCAGATGGATTCCCAAAAACGGATTCAAGGGACTGGTCATTGGTCATCAGGGTCAGCACTTCTGTGCTGGTGCCAACTTAGCCTTGATCTTGGAACTTGCCAAATTGCAGCAGTTTGACCTTCTGGCAAGAGTTTCCAAGACGTTTCAGGATCTCACACAAGCCGTGAAGTATGCTCCTTTCCCTGTGGTTGCAGCTCCTTTCAACATTTGCTTAGGTGGTGGTTTTGAAATTACAGCTCCAACTGACCGCATTGTGGCTTTAGCTGAGCTCTACTGCGGGGCAGTGGAGGTGGGAGTGGGACTGATTCCAGGAGCTGGTGGGAATTTGCGAGTACTTTCCAATTTTATCCAACGTTTTCCACCTCAACGGCATGGTCCCATGGTGCCAAGCCAAAAAGCCTTTGAAACTATTGCTTTTGCCAAAGTTTCATCATCAGCTCACGAGGCAGTGGAACTTGGCTACTTAAGGCCTCAGGACCGTATCGTTCTCTCTTCAGACCACCTCATTGCTGAAGCTAAAAAAGAAGTCCTGAATCTTGCCGGAAATTATCAACTACCACAACCGCCTGAAGACCTTATTCTGCCCGGTGAAGGGGGGAGGTTGGCAATGGAGGCAGCAATTGATAACTACCGCAAGGCTGGAACCATCACTGACCACGATGCCCTGATTGCTAAGAAACTTGCTTACGTACTTACAGGTGGACAAAGAGCTGACGGCATCAACCCAGTGGATGAACAGTACTTACTGGATATTGAGCGGGAAGTCTTCACGAGCTTGGCAGGAGAACCAAAATCGCAGGAGAGAATGGCTTACATGCTCAAAGTGGGTAAACCTCTCCGGAATTGAAGAGTTTTATAGTCTGTTCAAAAAGTGGTAGCTTTAACTGCGCAATATATAATTTGAAACAGGTCACAAGTCACCAGCCCTTTTCGATTTGACCTCTTTTTTTATCTATTATAAAATCAAATAAAAATTAGAAAGAACTCGTAAGCGCAATGAGATTATTTGTTGAAAGACCGATTGCAACAGCCATGTTTTTTATGACTGTTTTGGCGCTGGGGATCTATTCCTTTTTAAATATTCCCATTGAACTTGCTCCCAGAGAAGAATATCCTCGATTAACTATTTCTACCGTCTGGTCTGATGTTCCACCAGAAATAATTCAGGCTCAGGTAACTTCGCCCTTAGAAGAAATGGCTTCCACAGTAAGAGGTGTAAGAAAAATTACTTCCTCTTCCCATATAGGAAAATCGGATATTACTCTGGAATTTGACCCAAAGACCAATATGGAGTTTGCTTCTCTTGAATTGAGAGAAAAAATTGCTACTTCCCGGGATAAACTTCCACCGAGAGTAAATCCTCAGATTATTCCTTATGTGCCCGAAGAATTCAGATTAAAGCCATTTTTGTCTTATACTATCTCCGGTCATTATTCTCTCCAGGAATTAAGGCAAATTGCCCTCCAGAAAATTAGGGACACTTTAAGAGCAGTTAAAGGGGTGGCTGGGGTTGAAATTCGTGGCGGCTCTGATCCAGAAATAAAAATCATTCTTGATGAAAATAAACTTCGAGCTTATAATATTTCTCCTTACCAGGTTTATTCTGCTCTATCAGAAGCAAATAAGACTTATTCAGCAGGAAAAATTAAAAAAGGTGAGCAGGAATATATTTTTAAAGTGACCAATGTAATCAAAGGGATAAAAGATTTGGGAGAAATTGTCGTTAAATATGCTGGTGGTAATGCCATAAAATTAAAAGATATTGCCCGAGTTGAGCAGTCATATGAAGAAGTCTATTCTTTAAGAAGAATTAATGGTCAACCAACCATTGGTCTGGAAATAGTGAAGGAAAGAGGCACTAACACTTTAAAAGTTGCCCGAGCAGTCAAGAAGAGACTGGAGGAAATTAAAAAAGGGCTTCCTTCGGATTTGATTTTTAAAGTGGTCGAGGATGAAGGCGAAGAGATTCAAAAAAGATTAAGAAGTCTTTATTTGTTAGTTGGTATTATTCTTCTTGTTATTTTTATTATGCTTTTTGTGGTAATAAGAAATCTCAAGCCTTCTATTTTGATTCTTTCCTCAATTGCCTTTTCAGTTCTGATTACTTTCAATTTAATTTATTTTTTCAAAATTTCAATTAACTTTCTAACTCTGGGCGGTTTAGCTTTAGGTTTCGGTTTATTTGTAGATAATTCAATTGTTGTGTTTGAAAATGTCTGGCGATTGAGAGAGCAAGGTTTTTCCCCACGGGAAGCTGCAATAAAAGGTTCAAAGGAGGTGTTTTTACCGGTTCTAGCCTCAACTTTAACCACGGTGAGTGTTTTCTTTTCTTTTGCCTATTTTCAGGGAAGACTTAAAATTTATTATCTGCCTTTAGCAATAGTGATTTCTTCAGCCTTAATTTCTTCTCTTCTGGTTTCTTTTTCCCTGATTCCTGCTCTCAGTCCTAAAATTTTGCCTCAAAAAAGAAAAGAAGGACAGGAGAGATTTCGAAGATATTATGAAAGATTTATCAGATTTATTATTAAACATCCTATTGAGACAATTATAATTATTACTTTAATTTTTTATGGTAGTTATAAGTGGTTCCGCAAGGAGGTCAGTTTCGGAAGTTTCTTCCGATGGTATCTCAAGCAAACCTTGAGTGTGAGGGTTTATATGCCTCCTGGAACAGAGCTTGAAAAAACAGATGCTGTTATCAAGAAATTTGAAGAGAAAGTTCTGGAAAAAGATTATGAAGAAGAAATGAACACCTATGTCTATTCAGATCGAGCTTATCTTTTTATAACTTTTCCTCCAGAGATTGAGAATTCCTTTCGACCCTATGCTTTGAAAGAAGAGCTGATTTCATTAGCGACTAATTTCGCCGGAGTAGGAATAAGTATTTATGGATTTGACCCGCAGGGTTATTATAGCAGTCTTTATACAGGAACTTATTATGGTTCTCGAATCAAAATATTTGGTTATAATTACAAAAAATTAAAAGAAATTACTGCTGAGCTTGAAAAGACATTAAAAAGAAATCCTCGAATAAAAGAGGTTAAAATTGTCTCTCATAGATATAGGTGGGCAAGAATGGATTATTTTGAATACATTTTAAAGATAAATAGAAAAGCCCTCCAGAAATATGACTTGGATTTAAATGAATTATTTTATCATTTAACTACTTCTCTGAGAGGAAGAATTTCTTGGCAGAAATTGAAAATAGGGGGAAGAGAAGTAAATCTTTCTCTTAAGCTCTCAGAGGCAGAAAAAATGGACCTTAAAACTTTAGAAAATTTAATGATTAGAACTTCAACCAGAGAATATCTCCGTCTTAGAGAAATAACCACCATTGAGCAAAGGCCAATTGCTGGTTCTATTGACCGGGAAAACCAGCAGTATATGCAGACTGTGTTGTGGGAATATCGAGGTCCTTACAAGGCAGCAGAAAGGTATCAGAAAGCGATTTACAACAGCCTCGAGTTACCACCAGGTTTTTCAGCAACAATGGAAGAGGAATGGCGGATGACTGAAGAAGAAAAAGGTCAATTGGTTTTTGCTATAATATTTTCTTTAATTATCATCTATATGATTCTCGCCTCATTATATGAGTCATTAATTCATCCCTTTTTTATTCTTCTGGCTGTTCCTTTAGCCCTGATTGGAGTGTTTATTGCCTTTATTATTGCCGACTATCCTTTTGATTCCTCAGCTTATATTGGAGTTATTCTTTTGGGAGGAATTGTCGTTAACAATTCTATTCTTTTAGTTGATCATATAAATTCAAAGAGAAAACAAGGATTAGATATTAAAGAAGCAGTGGTCAAAGGAGCAAGGGAAAGGGTGAGGCCAATTTTTATGACTGCTGCAACAACAGTCTTAGGAATGTTTCCTCTGCTCTTAATTCAGGTAGAGGAAGAAGGAAGAAATATCTGGTCATCACTTGCTCTTTCCACTATTGGTGGACTGATGAGTTCCACTCTCTTTATTTTAATTACCATTCCGATTTTTTATTTTTATGGACACAGAGTTACATTCTGGCTCAGAAAAAAAAGGAGCGAAGTAAAAAAAGCTTGGAGCAGCTTTTAACCTTAAAAATTTCTCTATTCAATTCAGTTTAATTTCATATGCCATGTATTATTCTGAAAAAGTGACAAATTTTGTCTTTAAATGACAAAATTTGTAATTAAAAAACATGAAAGAAAAATTATTTTTTTATAATTTGAATAATATCAATTAATTATGAAATTTTCAATTTTAGCACGATTTTTGCATATATAAATAGAACGATGAGAGAAGAAAAAATACTGCTTGTTGATTTTGAAGGAAAAAGCTTTAATTCAATCATAGATTTACTTGAAGAAAAAGGCTGTAAGACAATTACCAGTATTGATGGATTTTCTGCTCTCCAGAAATTTGAGAATGAAAACCCGGATTTAGTAGTTTTGGAGACAGAGCTTCCTAAAGTCCATGCTTTTTATTTCTGTCAAAAAATTCGCAGGGAATATAAGAAAGATACCCCGATAATAATTCTAACTGAAGATGGATCAGATAATATTAAACAGGAAGCTCTTGGGAGCTATAAAGTTTCAGCCTATTTTGAAAAGCCATATAACAGTGAGGAGTTACTGAAAACCATTTTTAGTCTATTAGGTAAGATTGAAGACAAGAATAATAATGAAAGGGAAGAATTTGCTGATGTGGGGGGAATTATTGATGAAGGGGAACTTCCTGAACCAAGCTATGTCATTGAGAACATTCTAAAGGAAAATAATAAAAAGATTACTTCTGAAGAGCTTTTCAGAGATATATTAGAAGAAATATAAAAAATTTTTAAATAAAATATTTGTTAATTAGTTTTTAGCTTTCCAAGATTTTTTCAACTTCTTCCTGGTCAACATCTAAGATATAGCGGATTCCGCTTATTTCAGCTGCTTCACGAGTTAAGGCAGCAATGTCACCCCGGGTGATGTATTCCAGACTGAATTTACGATTGCCAGCCATTAATTGTTTTAACCCTTGATTGAGTCTTTTGAAATAGGTATAGAGGCCTAAAGCTCCAGTTGGAATCTTTTCAAAGTCTTTTCCTAATTTTCTTTTTAACTCAGGAGCAGTAATAAATATTTCTTCGGCCGTATTTCCAAATCGTTCTACATAAACAGGAACTTGCCCTTCTTCAATTCTCTTGCCAATTGTTTTTCCTACCATAGCAGCGGCTAAAGGTGCTCTGGCCATCCCGATGAGTTTGAAATAAGGTGCACCTAAGGCCAGGCCCTTGAATATCTGGTCTTCTAAAGTAAACCCACCAGCAATAGCAATATCAGGAATGTATTCTCCTTTTTGAGCCAATTTTTGGACATAGCTGTATAAGAGGGACCACAATTCAATTCCTGGGACTCCCCATTCATTCATCATTCGCCAGGGACTCATTCCTGTTCCGCCACCTGCTCCATCTACTGTTAAAAGGTCAATTTTAGCCTTAGAGGCATACTTCACTGCTCGAGCAAGATCTGCTGGGCGATAAGCTCCTGTCTTTAGGAAAACATATTTTGCTCCGGCTTTTCTTAATTCTTCCACTCTCTTAAGAAAGCTTTCTTCTTCTACCATTCCCAGTCGCGAATGTCTCTCAAATTCTTTAAAAGCCCCTTTTTCAAAAGCTTCTATTACTCCTGGATCAGTTGGGTCAGGAAGAACAATATAACCTCGTTGCTTCAGAATCTGAGCTTTTTTAAGGTCTTTAATTTTGACTTCTCCTCCAATGTCTTTGGCTCCCTGTCCCCATTTGAGCTCAACTGCTTCTACCCCTAATTTGGAAATAACATATTCGTGAACACCTAATCTTGTATCTTCTACATTAGCCTGAACAATAATCGTTCCATAGCCGTCTTGTTGCCATTCTTTATAAAGTTTTACTCTTCTTTCCATATCAGGTGAATGGACGATTTTCCCATTTTTAATTTCAGAGCCTTCATCCATTCCGCAAACATTTTCTCCAATTGTGAGGGGTATTCCCGCTAAGGCTGCTCCAATAGCTAATCCTTCCCAGTTAACTTTAGCAATCCTCGTAGAACCTAATCCAGGTATAATAAATGGGAGTTTTAATTTAATTCCTTTATCTCCTCCAATTTTGGTTTCTAAATTAACCTTAGGAAAAATAGCTTTATCACTGTCTGCTTCTACTCCGTATGCTCCAACTGCCGTACCCATAATACTAAAATGAGATAAGTCGACTGGGTATTCCTTTTCACAGGCTGAAGTGATGATTCCAAAAGGCTGAGGGTAAAGGACTTCTGTCCCTCGGTAAGCTGATTTTCCAATTTCACACATTCCAATACAACCATCCACACAGGTAACACACATTCCACTAATGGGGACAATTGAACCTTCAGTTCGATTTTTAGTTAAAGTGGCTGCGCTTCGATTCAATTTTGTAAGATTCATAATTAATACCTCCTTTATATTCCTGTTTATTTAATATTTTTATTTAGTTATTTCTAAATCCTTTTTCTCGGGTTCTTCTCGGACACAGGTGCCACACCGCCCGGCATCGTACATCCAGCACTGGAGTTCATCGTAATAGTCGAGACAGGTGGGATCCATAGTCAGACAGGCATTACAGATAGCAGTTTCTGCTCCCGGGCCCTGACATCTTAATTGACAAGCAGGACAGATATAAATGCATCCTCCGCATAAACGACAGGCTTCAGATTTTATATCAAAGGGCGTAGTAATGCGTAAATCCTTTCCTCGATTGACAAATCCAATAGCTTGAGCATCCATCTGTTCATGACACATTCTGACACATAAACCGCAGAGGATACATTCTTCATTTCTCGGTTTAAATCTTACCTTAGTTACTCCGAACTTGGATGCCAAGTCCTGAATGGTTTTGGAGAAAGGAGCGATAGAGAGCATTAATTCAATCATCATTTTTCGAGCTTCTATTACTCTTTTGGTATCTGTTTTGACAATTAATCCTTTTTCCACTGGATAAGTACAGGAAGTCACCAGTTTTGACTTTTCTCCTTCTCCTATTTCGACCAGGCATAAACGACAGCCCCCATAAGGAGTTAATCCTTCATAATAGCAGAGGGTTGGAATTTCAAGTCCATAAAATTTAGCTGCTTCCAGAATAGTCCAACCCTCTTCTACTTCAACTTCTAAGCCATTAATTGTTAATTTAATCATTTTTCCCTCACTTTATTATAATTGCCTCAAAACGACAGACATCAAAACAAGCCCCGCATTTAATACACTTACTTTGATCCAGAATATGAGGTTTTTTTAGTTCACCACTGATTGCTTCCTGAGGACAGACTTTAATACAGGCCAGACAACCAGTACATTTGTCTTCAAGAATAAAATATTGAATTAATTCTTTACAGACTCCAGCCGGACATTTCTTTTCTTTAATGTGAGCTTCATATTCGTCTCTAAAGTATCTGAGGGTGGAAAGCACGGGATTGGCTGCTGTCTGACCAAGCCCACACATTGAAGCGTCCTTCACAGCACGGGCTAATTCTTCAAGTAATTCTATATCTCCCTCTTTTCCTTTTCCTTCTGAAATATCTTTAACAATTTCCCACATTCTTTGAGTTCCCTCTCGACAGGAGAGACACTTTCCACAGGATTCATCGCGCAGAAAATTGAGAAAATATTTAGCAACATCAACCATACAAGTATTTTCATCCATTACAATCATGCCGCCAGAACCCATCATTGAGCCAGCTTCAGTTAAACTTTCGAAATCAATTGGCAGGTCTAATAATTTTTTAGGAATGCATCCACCTGAAGGACCTCCAGTCTGAACCGCTTTAAATTCCTTTCCTCCTGGAATACCACCACCAATATCATAAATAATTTCACGGAGTGTCATACCCATAGGCACTTCCACAAGACCTGTGTTATTGATTTTTCCCACTAAGGAGAATATTTTGGTTCCCTTACTGCCATTAGTCCCAATTTTTGAATACCAATCAGCACCTTTGTTTATAATCCAAGGAACATTAGCCCAGGTTTCCACATTATTAATGTTTGTTGGTTTCCCCCATAGTCCTTTTTGAGCTGGATAAGGTGGTCTCTGTCGAGGAATGCCTTTTCTTCCTTCAATTGCAGCTATAAGAGCAGTTTCTTCTCCAGAAACAAAGGCTCCTGCTCCTTTGCTAATTTCAACATCGAAGTCAAAATCAAAACCGAGGATGTTTTTCCCAAGTAAACCATATTCTCTTGCCTGCTCAAGGGCTATTGAGGCATTTAAAACAGCTAATGGGTATTCATCTCGAACATAAATATAACCCTGAGAAGCTCCTATAGCATAAGCTCCAATAATCATTCCTTCTATAACTAAATGAGGATTACCTTCTAATAAACTTCTATCCATATAAGCTCCGGGATCACCTTCATCGCAATTACATATTAAGTATTTAGGATTATTCTTTACTTCTCGACAAATTTCCCATTTTTTACCTGTCAGAAACCCTGCTCCTCCTCTCCCTCTTAAACCAGATTTTTTAACTTCTTCTATAACTTGATTTTGTTTCATATTGCTCAGAACTTTTCCTAAGGCTTCATATCCTCCAAGTGTTATATAGTCTTCAATTTTAGTCGGATCTATTAACCCATTCATTCCAAAGATTATTCTCTCTTGCTTTTTGTAAAAAGGAACTTCTTTTTCTGGGATGATTTTCTCACTAGTAATAGGATCAACATAAAGAAGACGGTCAATAATCTTTTTATTGACTATTGTTTCTGAAATAATTTCTTTAGCATCTTTTGGCTGTATTTTTTGATAAAATATACCTTCTGGTT
>JBHIEE010000011.1:0-37982 GCA_046760445.1 Candidatus Aminicenantia bacterium | reverse complement strand
AGCTGTCTGGGCTGATTTTCTGAGGATAGAGCTCGGACTGGAACAGTAGAGTCGATCCTTCAACACATGAAGATAAAAAGAACTCAAATCCACGGTAAAAAAATTATAGATTGTATGAAAGACAATGTGATATTCATATTTCTGATAAGCTTTAAGAATTCTTTTTCCGATTTGATTTGTTCGTTCAAGAATCCATCGGTCTATTTCTAATAACTCCTCCTTATTAACTGTCTCTTTCTCCAGCTGAAAATCGTATAAATTGCCGAGAAGGAATCGCCAAGTATTTCTGATTTTACGATAGGCCTCAATTAATCTCTGAAGGATCTCTGAGCCTAGTCGGGCATCTTCCTTGTAGTTTAACATTGCTATCCACAACCTTAAAATTTCAGCTCCATTTTGATTAATGATTTCCTGAGGCTCAATCACATTACCCAGAGATTTTGACATTCCTCTCCCCTGCTCGTCCAAGACAAACCCATGGGTAATTACCTCTCGATAGGGAGCAGCTCCTTTGGCTCCAAGGCCAACGATGAGAGAACTGTTAAACCAGCCCCGATATTGATCATGCCCTTCGATATAAACATCTGACGGCCAGGGCAAATCTTCTCTTTTACCCAGAACACAATGACTTGCTCCTGACTCAAACCAGACATCCAGAATGTTATTTTCTTTATTGAATTCATCTGACCCACATTGAGGACATTTAGTTCCTTCAGGAAGGAATTCTTCAACTGGTTTCATATACCAGCTATTTGAACCGTGCTTAGTAAATACATCAGCTACTTTTAGAGCGATCTTTTCATTGGCTAAAATATAACCGCATTTTCCACAGTAAAAAGCAGGAATAGGCACTCCCCAGAATCTTTGACGAGAAATACACCAGTCTGGTCGGGAAGCCATCATATTAGAGATTCTTTCCTCCCCCCACCTGGGGATCCAATTTACTTTTTTTATTTCTTCCAAAGCTTTACTTCTCAAGTTGTTTTTATTAATAGAAATAAACCACTGTTCGGTTGCCCGAAAAATAACTGGATTTTTACACCGCCAACAATGGGGATAAGAATGACTGATTTTTTCTTCAGAAAGAAGAGTCCCCTTCTCCTTCATCTCTTTAATAATCAGAGAATTTGCCTCGAAAACATTAATTCCCTGATATTTTTCTATTTGAGAGGTAAATTTTCCTCCATCATTCACAGGAGCAAAAATATCAAGATTGTATTCCAGCCCAGTGTAGTAATCTTCTTCTCCATGACCAGGAGCAGTATGAACACAGCCTGTTCCCTGGTCAAGAGTAACATAATTGGCTAAAACGAAGAGTGATTCTCGCTTTAAAAATGGATGTTTAGCCTTAAAACCTTCAAGTTCTTTCCCTTTGAAGGAGATAAGAATTTTATATTCAGGAATTTTTAACTGCTCAGTCACAACTGGAACCAATCTCTGGGCAATGATGAAGACTTCTTTATTCGCTTCAAAGGCAGCATAATCATAGTCGGGATGAAAAGCAATCGCTAAATTAGCTGGTAGAGTCCAGGGAGTTGTTGTCCAGATAACAACTGATATTTTTTTTCCTTTTAGAGGAGGAAATTTTTCTCCTAAGTCAGAAATAAGTGGAAACTTGACAAAAATAGAGGGAGAGGTATGTTCTTTATATTCAATCTCAGCTTCAGCTAAGGCAGTCCGACAATGTAAACACCAGAGCACTGGCTTCTTCTGACGATAAACATTGCCTGAAGCAAAAAAGGCAGATAAATGTCTGATGACCTCAGCCTCATACTCTGGATTCATAGTCAAATATGGTTTTTCCCACTCTCCAAAAACACCCAGCCTTTTAAAGTCTTCCCTCTGAATGTCAATATATTTTTCCGCATATTTCCGACATTCCTCTCGAAATTGAGTAATTGACATCTCCTTTTTCTTCTCTCCCAATAGTTGAACTACTTTTATTTCAATTGGTAAACCATGACAGTCCCAACCTGGAAGATAGGGACATTTAAAGCCCTGCATTGTTTTGGATTTGACAATAAAATCCTTAAGAATTTTATTTAAAGCATGACCTAAATGAATTTTTCCATTAGCATATGGAGGCCCGTCGTGAAGAACAAAAACTGGTGAATTTTTCCTTTTAGCTAAAATTTTATTGTATAAATCTATCTCCTCCCATTTTTTCATTATTTCGGGCTCTTTCTGGGGAAGTCGAGCCTTCATTGAAAAGTCTGTTCTGGGAAGATTTAAAGTATCTTTAATTTCCACTTTTTCCTTTTCCATTTTTTATGAATAACTTATTCTAATATTTTACCTCAAAATGTCAAGCACAGGAAGATTTAAATAACAATTAGATAGGATAATCAGTCTTTTCGGAAATGAGCTCCCCGGCTTACTTGATTTTTGATGGCAGTATAGGTAACCAGTAAGGCGACTTGAATTCCGTGACGGAGACCGACTAAAGAATCACTCATCCGCGTTGTTTTGTAAAATTTTTCAATTCTATGCTCTAAATATTCTAAATCAGCTTTCGCTCGATCCAATCTTTTTTGTGTTCTGATGATGCCGGCATAATTCCACATCGTGGATCGGATAAAAAACCAATCCTGATGAATTAAGGCTGGATCTTCCTCTTCTTCTTTTTCAGGATAGCGCCAGTCAGGTATTTCAGAGTTCTGATAAGGCTTTGTTGAATCAAAATTCTCAGCAATAAACTTGGCTGCTCGAGTTCCCCAGACCAATCCCTCCAGCAAGGAGGTCGAAGCTAAGCGATTGGCCCCATGAACACCAGTACAAGATACTTCTCCTACTGCAAATAATTTTTTAAGAGAACTTTCCCCCCACTCGTCAACCATTACTCCTCCACAGCAATAATGAGCTGCGGGCACAACAGGAATCGGCTCTTTGGTAATATCAATCCCATAATTCAAGCAGGTTTGATAAATAGTGGGAAATCTTTCTTTAATATTAATTTTGGTATAGGAAGCTAAATCTAAGAGGACATAACTATCCCCTCGTTCAATCATCTCTTCATAAATCGCCCGGGTCACCTCGTCTCTGGGGGCTAAATCTCCGTTAGGACTGTATTTTTTCATAAAGAGTCTACCATCTTTGGTTTTGAGCTGAGCACCTTCTCCTCTTAATGTTTCTGAAATTAAAAACCTTTCAGCATCGCGGTGGAAAAGAGAAGTTGGATGGAACTGAATATATTCCATATTGGTAATTCTTGCTCCAGCCCGAAAAGCCATGGCATAACCATCGCCTCTTGCGCCCTCTGGATTACTGGTGTGAAGAAAAATTCTTCCCAGTCCACCAGTGGCTAAAATAGTATATGAAGCAAAAACAGTATTAACTCTTTCATTCTCGTTATCCAAAATATAAGCTCCAATACACTGAGGTTCTCGATAAAGGGCGATTGGGCTTAGAGAATGGTGGGGAATAGTCAACAAATCTACTGCAGTGTGATTGGTTAAAAAAGTTACATTCTTAAACTCCTTTAAACGAGAAATAAATCTTTCTTCTATGCTTTGACCGGTCGCATCTTTGACATGAATAATTCTTCTCCGGGAATGACTGGCTTCCTGAGCATAATCAAGCGAGCCGTCTTCTTTCCTTGAAAAAGGCACTTTTAACTCTTCCATCAGTATTTTTTCAACCAATTCTTTACCTTGGGTGACCAGAATGTCTACTGCTTGAGGATTATTGATCCAATCACCAGTGTCAATTATATCCTTTTTTAACAGCTCGGGACTGTCATCTTCTCCGAGAACAACTATTCCTCCCTGAGCATGAAAGGTATTTGATTCTAATGGATTTTTCTCCCGTGTAACAATAATAATATTAAGTCCTTGTTTTGCTAACTCTAAGGCAGTACTTGCTCCAGCAATCCCGCATCCAATGATCAGGACATCAGTCTCAAATCTTTCTCCTTTGTTCATTTAATCTCCTTTTAAAATCTCCAAACTAATATCAATTGATTTATAAGAGTGGGTCAATCTTCCAATCGAAATATAATCCACTCCAAGTTGGGCAATCTGTCTGATATTGTTTAAATTAATATTGCCTGAAATTTCTAAAGGCACTCTTCCTTTTACTATTTTTACTGCTCTTTCTATTTCTCCAAGAGTCATATTATCTAACATAATAATATCAGCTCCACCATCGAGAGCTTGTTTCACCTCATCAAGATTCTTGGTTTCTACCTCTATTTTAATTCCAGGTTTGATTTTTTGCCGGACTTTTTTAATAGCTTTGGAGATACTGCCTACAATTGTCAAATGGTTATCTTTGATTAACACCATATCAGAGAGGCTCATCCGATGATTCTTCCCTCCTCCCATTCTAACAGCATATTTCTCTAATGCTCTTATACCAGGAGTTGTTTTTCTTGTATCTAAAATCTGGGTTTTAGCTCCTTCTATTCGCTCCACAAATTTGCTGGTTAAAGTAGCAACCCCAGACATCCTCTGAAGAAAATTCAAGGCAACACGCTCTCCTTTTAAAATAGAAACAGTCTTACCTTCAAGATAAGCCAGGATATCACTTTTATTGAATTTTTGGCCATCGTTTGCCTTTTTCTCAAAACATACAGAATCATCTATTCTTTTGAAAACCAATTCAGCAACATCAATTCCTGCTAATACCCCTTTTTGTTTGGCCATAATAATTGCTTTAGAATAAGACTCTGGGGAGATAAGAGCTTCGGAGGTAATATCTCCTTCAGGGATGTCTTCTCTTAAAGCAGTATCAACTAAAAATTCTAATTGTTTATTATTCATTTAGAATCAATTATAGAATTTTACCAAGTGGGAGTCAAATTCTGACCAGTTGAGTTTTAAAATAACAACCTTGACATTATTCTTTTAACAACCTAAATTAAGAAGACAATGTCTAAAAAAATAAGAGGTTATTTTTATTTTATTCTTTCGATAATAGTTTCTATTTTTCTCATCTGGTATCTTCTCTCTCGAATAGAATTTAAAGACCTAAAGGAAACATTGGCCAATATTTACTTGCCAGGCTTATATCTCTATATTATCTTTGCTTTAACTGGGAGTGTATTCCGCGCTTGGAGATACAAATTCTTACTCAAGCCTGAGCCAATTGGCTGGGGAAATATTTTTATGGTTACTTTTATTCGCAATCTTTTTGTGGATCTTCTTCCAGCTCGGATTGGCTCTTTATCCTATATTTACATTTTAAACAAAAGACTCAAATTTACTTTTGAAATTGCCACCTCAACCTTTTTAATAGCAGTCATCTTTGATTTTATCACCCTCAGTCCAATTCTCATTTTAGCAATATTTATTGTGGGTTTCAGCCAAACAGTGATCCCTGTTTCTACACTCCTGATTATCGCTTTAATTTTTTTCGTAATAGTTTATCTTGTCCTTCTTCGCCTGGAAGTAGTAACTTCCTTACTAACAAGAATTTTAGAAGTTCTGCTTAAGAGTTTTAAACTCAGGGAAAAAGAATGGGCAGAGACTATAATTCGGAAATTGAACTTAACCGTTGATAGCCTAATTGATATAAAAGCCCGCAAAATATACTGGCCTGTGTTTTTTATGTCATTACTTATCCGCTTAGCTAAATATGGCGCTCTCTTTTTCCTTCTCCATGCTCTTCTTGTCAGTCACGGATTTTTACTGGGTGATTTAAGTTTTGCAAAGATAATTCTGGGAGTAACCGGAGCTGAACTTTCGTCTGCTCTCCCAGTAAAAGGAATAGCTGGCTTCGGCACCTGGGAATCAGCCTGGGCTTTGAGTTTTAAACTAATGGGATTTGATCCAAGACTGGCTATTATTTCTGGCTTTGGCCTTCATCTTATTACTCAAATCTTCGAGTATTCCCTGGGAATTCTAAGTATTATAATTTTAGCTCTTCCAATAATAAAAAGAAAAAAAGTTGTCTAAAAGAAGATTAAAAGAAAAGGGGACGTTAATAATTAATTTTTGATTATCATTCTTAGAGTCTCCCAAAATTATTAACAGGAATCAAAATAAATATTGTCTCCTATCCAAAGTGTGTGGGTAATGTCTTAACCGGTTTGAAAAATTGGCTTGCCAAATAATGGAAAATTTAATATAAATAAAATTCTGGCGATAATTCTTATGTGGATAACATTAAAAGAATCAAAAGAAAACCTAACTGCTCAGATAAATCCATCCAAGAAACCTAAGACAATACTCACAAATTTTAAAGAAAGGAGGAATTTATGCCCAAAAAAATCAATAGACGGCACTTTCTCAAACAAAGTGCTTTGGGAGCTAGTGCTCTAATAACTGGTCCATTGTGGTACGATCTTCTCTTCGCCCAGCAAATTCCAGCCCCATCTCCAGTTCTTTTTGAAGACCATTTTGGGGTAACCTATGAAGATATCAAGAAAATATTAAATATTACCCTGTCCAAGGGAGGTGAATTCTCTGAAATTTTTCTTGAATATAAAATCTATAACTATATCAGTATGGAAGAAGACATTATCAAGGAAACAGCTGAAAACATCACTCTTGGAGCAGGAATTAGAGTGATATCAGGAGAAAAAACTGGTTACGGTTATTCCAATGATTTATCTTTTGAAAGCATGGAAAAAGCAGCCTTAACGGCTGTTTCAATTGCTAACAGTCCAACAACAATCCAGATAAAACCACTCTTTCCCATAGAAATTCCTAAAAATTATTATCTTATCTCTCTACCCGTACACAACGAGGTGCTTTCCAAGAAAATCGAAATGGTGAAGGAGGCTTATCTAGCAGCCAAAAATTATGACCCGAAAATTAAAAAAGCAAGAGCTTATCTTCAAGATGAAATTCAATATGTCACGATTGCCAATTCAGAAGGAATTATTGTCTCTGATGCTCGACCGCTGGTCAGACTGTTGTGCGTATCCATTGCTGAAAAAAACGGCCAAAAAGACTCGGGTTACTTTGGAGGTGGAGGCAGAGTGGGAATGGAGTATTTTATTAAAAAATTAACTCCCAAAAAAATTGGAGAAAAATCAGCCGAAGAAGCAGTCCAACTTTTAGAAGCTGTTGAGGCTCCGGCTGGAGAAATGCCAGTTATCCTCGCTCCTGGCCATAGTGGAGTAATGGTTCACGAAGCAGTAGGACATCTTTTGGAAGCAGACTTTAACCGGAAGAAAACATCCATTTTCTGGGATAAAATGGGAAAACAAGTAGGTAATCCTCAAGTGACCATTTATGATAATCCTACTATCCCAAATTTTCGAGGCTCTCTCAATGCAGATGATGAGGGAACTATTCCTAAAAAAACATTATTAATTGAAAAAGGAATTATGAAAGGCTTACTTCAGGATAAACTTTCCGCCAAGATAATGAAAATGCCTTTAACTGGTAATGGACGAAGAGAGAATTATTCTTTTATCCCTATTCCCAGAATGACTAATACCTACATAGATCGAGGAGAATATGATCCAGAAGAAATCATTAAATCGGTCAAAAAGGGATTCTATGCCTACAAATATCGAGGAGGTCAGGTAGAAGACTCAGGAAAATTTACTTTCTCTATTAGCTCTGGATACCTTATTGAAGATGGCAAATTAACCACCCCTGTCAAACAAGCAACTTTGATTGGGACAAACATTGATATTCTTAACAAAATTGTCATGGTTGGCAGTGACCTTAAATTCGGTATGCAAACAGGAACCTGCGGGAAAAACGGACAAGCTGCACCAGTGACTAATGGTTGCCCGACGATTAAAATTTCCAAAATGACAGTAGGAGGAAAAAAATGAAAGAAAATAATGGAAATTTAAAAACCCTGGCAGAGGAACTTGTTATTTACGGAAAAAAGAACGGAGCAGATGAAGTTGAAGTAACTATTATTCAGGGCTATGAATTCAATGTTAATGTCAGAATGAAAGAAATAGAAAATTTAATCGAGGCAGGATCAAAACATCTTACTATTCGGGTAATAAAGGATAAAAAAACAGCCCTCGCCTCCTCAGAGGATTTCTCTAAAGAAACCTTAGAAAAGTTGATAGTCAATGCAATCAAGAGAGCTGGACTGGGCAGTTCCGATGAATTCGCAGGTTTACCTGAAAAACAGGAATTAAAAACCGATGTTTCTTCTCTGAATTTATATGATCCGGATATTTCCCAGCTCCCTGCTGATAAAAAAATAAGTTTAGCTTTGGGAACCGAAAAAATAGCTCTGGCTGATTCTAGAATTACCAATTCTCATGGAGCAAGCTGTGGAACAAATGAAATCAGGAGAATTTTAGCCAATTCGAATGGATTCTCAAGCGAATATTCAGAAACAAGCTGCTATCTGGGCGTAGGACTTCAGGCAGGAGAAACAGATACCAAAGTGGAAGATTACTGGTACTGTTCTAAACGACATTTCAAAGAACTTGAATCACCAGAAGAAATTGCCAAGAAAGCAGTGGAAAGAACGGTTCGACAATTGGGAGCAAAGAAAATTAAGACCCAAAATGTGCCAGTTGTCTTTGAGCCAAATATGACTTCCTGGCTTTTGGCTTTTCTCTTTTCCTGTGTCTCTGGAATATCAATTTATCAAAAATCATCTTTTTTGGTAGATAAATTGGGCCAGAAAATTGGAAATAAGCTGATTACAGTGATTGACGATGGTCTAATGCCAGGAAAATTAGGATCAAAACCATTTGATAGCGAGGGAGTGCCTACTCAAACAACAACAGTAATCAATAAAGGCGTTTTAGAAAACTATTTGTGTAATACCTATGCTGCCCGGAAACTTAACTTAAAATCGACCGGGAATTGTTCAGGAAGAGGTGTTGGATCTAATAATTTTTATCTTAAACCAGGTAAACACTCACCCGAAGAAATCCTTAAATCTATTGATAATGGATTGTTACTCATCAGAACAATAGGTCATGGCTTAAATCCTGTTACAGGGGATATTTCTCGAGGAGCTTTTGGTTTATGGATCGAAAAAGGGGAAATTGCTTATCCAGTAACTGAAATCACTATATCTGGAAATTTAAATAAGATTTTAAATGAAATAGAAATGATTGGCAATGATCTTGATTTTCGAGGTCGTTACACTGGTCCGACAATAAAAATTAAAGAAATGACCATTGGAGGAATTTAAAAATTTAAAGATGGTCCCCTGAAACATTTTCAAAACTTTCTGTTTTTTTCTAATCTTTTGAGTACTTTTTGTTTGAACTCTGGATGGACTTCAATTCCTAAACTTTCCGCCTTTTTCAGATATTCCCAAGCCAAATGATAATTTTTCTGGTAAAAAAAGAGCACTCCTAAATTATTATAAGCCTGAGCAAAATCAGGATTAATTTCAACCACTTTTTTATAATGAATTGCTGATTTAGGAAGAAGATTTTTTTTAAAATATAGATTACCCAGATTAAAATGGGCTCCAAGGTAATCAGGTTTCAATTCTAATGCTTTCAGATATTCAATTTGTGCTTCTTCTGTCCTTTCTTCTTTTTCAAATAAAATCCCTAAAAGATTGTGAGCTTCAGGAAGAACTGGATTAAGGGTAGTTGCTTTCTGACAAAGAGCTATTGCTTCTTTTATCATTTCTTTTTTGAGATAGGCATAGCCCAAATTGGAATAAGCAATAGCATAGTCGGGATTTATCTCAATGGCTTTCTTGCATTCTTTAATTGCTTCCTCCACCATTCCTTTTTTTAGATAAGCACTAGCTAAATTAGAATGAGCTTGATAATAGTCAGGTTTCAATTTAGTCGCCTCTTTAAATTCATTAATCGATTGGTCAATTAATCCTTTAAATAAATAGGCTCGACCTAAATTATAGTGAGCTTCTGAATACTCAGGATCTATTTCCAAGGCCTTTAGATACTCTTCGATTGCTTGATCAATCATTTTCTTACTGATATAAATACTGGCTAAATTATTGTGAGCTCCTGGAAGTTCAGGTTTAATTTCTATTGCCCTCCTGGAAATAGCCTCTGCCTCATTTAATTTATTTTTAAGGATAAGAGCTCCGCTCAAAGTAGAGAGTGCCTCAGCTAATTGAGGATAAATTTTTAGCGCCTTTCGGCACTCTTCAATGGCTTGATCAATCATAGTCTTTTTAAGATATGCCTGACCTAAATTGGAATGAGCTTTGGCATAATTCGGATTGAGCTCAATTGCTTTCTGGTATTCCTTTATTGCTTCCTCAACCATTCCTTTTTTCATGTAGGCAATACCCAAATTATAGTGGACTTCAGGAAGCTCTGGTTGAAAATGAAGAACTTTCTGGTATTCCCTTATTGCCTGATCAATCTCTCCTTTTCTTCGATATGCGATGCCTAAAAGATTATAGATTTCTGGCAAATCAGGAGCTATTTTTATTGCCTGATAGCATTCTTTTACTGTAGAGTCATAATCTTCCTTTTCTAAGGAGAGTTGAGCTAATAATACATTAATCCCAGCTTCTCCACGATTCGCCTTTTTTCTCTGACTATAAATAGAGATTGCTTCCTCCAATTTGTCTTTTGGTAAAGGGAAAAGATAAGGATTAAAATTTCGATATTTATTCAAATGAATAATCTGAGTAGTAAACTTATCAAATTCATTACCAGAATTTTTTTTATTCATAATTGAGCTCTTTTCATTGAGATCAACTGCTCCAAATAGATGACAGAGTTCATGCTTTAATGTGGATTTCATTACAAATTCTGACTTTAACTCTCTTAGCAATATATACCCGTGAAGATAAAAAGCTATCCCAAAAAGGTCATATTTAAGATGAGACTGGGAAGTGAAGCCGAGAACAATATCACACTCTCCCTGATGGATCTTTTTTCTTAAGTCATTCAATAATTCTATCATAGATCCTCGGGTGTTATCTGAGAACCAACTTTCAAATTTCTTTATTCTGAATCTTATTCCAAAATATTTCTCAAAATCTCTGGAAGAATTGCTAACTAATCGTTTAATCTTTAAACGCCACATCTTCTTGCTCCTCAATTCCTCATCTACTGCTACTTTGAGATTGACTGTTCTGACTGGTTGATTCTGAGAAAAACCAATTTCAAAAATAATAAAGATAAAAAAAGAGAGAATTAGTATTCTTTGAAGATTGAAGAAAAACTTTCGGGATGCTAAAAATCTCTTGAGCAAATGCAAACCTCTCTTTAAAATTATAACATAATTTTTCCTTCAGTAGTTATTTCCTACTAAAATTAAAAAAATTTGACAAAAAATAAATAAAAGGTAATCAAAAGGAAGATTCTTCCCTGGATGAAAGGAGGTAGAAAGAAGCTATTATAGAAGAAAAAATGATTAAAAAAAATTTGGCTGCAAAAATCACATTAAACTCAAGGTCACCATTTCAGCTTGAGCATAAGACGTACTTGTCGAGGTTCTTGACGAGCCCAGACCTGACCAAAGATGGGAATATCCTCTTTCACAAAAGATATAGGTTTCTGACTATTAAATAAATTAAAAACATCCAATCGAATATCAAGAATCACTCCTTCTGGCAGGCCAGTGATAAAACCTGATAGAGCAAAATTTTTTTCAACCCCAAAGTCCATATAGAGATGAGAAGGAGTTTCTCTTGAGCCTCGACCCTCGGGAAAAGCGTAATAACCAAAAAAGGGAACTAATCCTAATTTTTCCCAGTGATATCCAGAAATCCACTCCCAGGCTGTGGAAAAAGCAATTCCATATGGTGCCAGATAAGTAATGTTCATTTTGGCATTGTGGTCTATGCTATAAGGAAGTTTACCATACCAACCTTCATCACCGATTCCTCGACCTCCTAAACCTCCAAATCCCCAGTCAAAAAACTCTTTTAGTTCCTCTAATCCAGGAATGTCAGGGACATAAACATGGTTGCCAAAAAGACCCACATAATAAGTACTTCCTTCCTCTTGACTCCAAGAACCTGTTTCTACTTGTCCAGGATTGGTCCCCTTGGCTGAGGCATGGGAATAAGAGGCATTTAGAAAAAATATATCTCGAATTTTGCCATTCACCTCAATTTCAAATCCAATATAATCTCTTTTTTTGTGCTCGAAGTTATCAAAGATGAATTTATAGTAAGGAGGTGATGGATCAAATATTCCGAGTAATTCCAGAAGATCCCTTGACCAAGAATTGACAAGTCTTACTTTAGCCGCCCAGTTGGAACCTAAGCGCCTGTCAAATTCTATTAAATATTTAGTGGTAAAATTAGGCTTAATAAGGGGATAGATTTCATAAGGCCCTTGGCGTTCTTCATGAATGAATTTCCAGTTTGCTGGATTATGTAATTGATTTTCATCAGGATTGGAAGGTCCAATCCAGCTATATCTTCGAAATTGAAGAGGAGCTTGAGGATTGAAAAATCCTAGATGCATAGTTGTTGTTGTGTCAGCGAATTTTCCCCAGCCTAATTTTAAAACATTTTTTCCATCATTAGTTAGATCTATTGTTAGAGAAGCTCTGGGAGAAAGAAAATCTCCCAAACTCCAAGACCAGACTTTTTCCCCTTGATCATCATAGTTTATTTGAGTTTCACTTCGAAACCCCAGCATTAGAGTAAATATGCCCCAGGTGATTTTATCTTTTAAATAAAGACCAATGCCTTGAGTTGAGTTAGTAAAATTAAAAGCTCCATATTCCCACAATAAGGTAGGTGTTCCTTGCCCTTCTTGCCAAGTGTCAAAAAAATATTTCGTTCCATTATCAAATCCATTATCAGGAAAAGGGTCTTCATCTTTGCCCGAAAAATCAGTAATAAATTCAGAAGAGGTTTTATAATATTGAAATCCAAAACTGAGCTCATGATGTCCTATTTTTTTAGTATCGAAATGTTGAGTCATTCTAAAAGTAAAATCGGTTCTCTTTTCATCATCTGTAACCCTTCCTAATGAATTATGAATATTCTGAGCAACATCTTCAATAAAATACAAGGCTGGGCCTAAATCATCATCCTGAGGTTTAATTAAAGAATCTCTTTTTGTTTGCCCTATAGCTGCTTCTACAAGAGTGTTAGAAGAGAGAATTCCTTTATAGTTCAAACGATAAAGATAATTAGTGAAAGGCTTTTCTTCATATAACTCTGAACGGCCAATATCACTGGTTTGATTTAGAAATTTATCATAGGCTCCAGAAAAAGAAAGGGTGTGATTATTACTCAAAGAATAAGTTAATTTACCAAAAAAATTATTGGCTCTTAAAGTTCGTTCTCCTCTGGGAATAAATAGATAATCAATATAACCATCTTCGGTCACATCATTGTCACTGAAAAAATTGTCAGAAAAAAAGAACCATAATTTGTTTTTAATAATAGGTCCCCCAAGATTAAAATACCAGTTATATCTTGAAAAACTCTCGGGTTCAGAAGCAATGGATAACTGCTCCTTTCTTGAAGCTTGTAATCTCTCATCTCCAAAGAGAACTCCCAATTCTCCATGAAAATCATTACCACCTGTTTTGGTCACTACATTAATTATCCCTCCAAAAGTAGAAGCCAAATCAGGACTAAAAGGATCAGAAATAATCTGGATTTCATCAATAGCATCATAATTAATTCTCACTCTTGGCTTATTTAATCGAACTCCCCTCATAGAAAGTCCATCTACTAACCAATTGTTTCCTTCCTCACCTTCGCCTCTAAAACTGGGGAATCCATCCTCGGTTGTTCCCCGACGAGTATTAGATCTGACCCCTGTCACACCCGGAGTAAACTTGACAATATCTTCTACTGTTCGGGCTTGTGTGGGAACAGTCTCTAAGTCTCTTGAGCTAATCCGGTAGCTTGTGTCTACAGAAGTTTTATCAACTAATGGAGGCTCAGCAGTAACCGTGATTTCTTCTCTAAGCTTAGCTATTTTCATAGTAGTAGATAGACTGGTAACCATCCCTAACCGGACAATAACATCTTTTTGAATCACTGTAATAAAACCTTCAAGTTCATAAGTTAGAATATAAGTTCCAATCGGAAGAAGAGAAAATCTGAATGAACCATCTGAGCGGCTAATAGCAGTTCTTATGCCCAGGAGATTAGGACTTTTTGCTCTTATCGTTACTCCAGGAAGACCTATTCCTTGTTCATCTACAACTTTTCCCTTAATCTCGCCGGTTTCTGCTGCAAAAATCATATAAATTGAGAAAAGACAGATTAGAACTACAAAAGAAAATTTCAAAAATTTACTCATTTTCCCCTCCACTTCATCCCCATATATTTTTATACATTATAAGTTTTTATAGACTTTTCCCCTCACCTATATTCTTTATTTTTAATTACTTAATTATCTGAAAACTTAAAGAATCAATCCCTTCTAAAAGTAAAAACTATCTTTATTCTGTGTTGTAGTGCTACAGTACTGCAGTTTTGCGGTTAGTTATGTGCAGCACTGCAGCACCGCTCAACTGCAGCACTATTATTTTTAGTCCCCTAAAGCTTCCACAAAAGCTATTCTCACCATCAATCTACATATCATCATTTAGGGTCATTTGAAAACCCTTTAATATACTACTACACTTTCAATTTTCTATATCATAGCTGAGGATTAAATTACCTAAAAGATATAACCTATACTAATTCCAAAAAGATGCGCTGTGGTGGAATAAGTACCTTCTCCAAAATTGATTCCAAGAAGAGGAACATCATAAATATCTCTGTTTGGACTTTCTCTATCATTAAATGGCTCGAACTGATAGGCAAAATCTATGGTGAAATTGTTCTTTTTATAACCAAGTCCAGCTGTAAAAGCCCAGCGATTAGCATCAGGAAGACTCGAATCCATTGACTTAACTGGCTGAGGAGTTGGATCATAGAGAACACCAGCTCGCAAAGCCAAGTTTTCATTAAGCTGATATTCACCGCCAATTCTAAAAATAAATGCATTGTCCCAGTCTTGTTCTATTTCTTGGTCTTCTTGTCCTTCTACTTCTAAAACTAATTTATCATATACAGACCATATATTATACTGCACATCTACTTCTACTACTAATTTATCAGTAGCTTCATAAGCACCTCCTACTGTAAATATGTCAGGTAAGTGCATATCTGTTGAACCCTTCATCTCAGTTTCAGGAAATAAGAACTCCCAACCAGCTGGAGGATCTATAATCACATCTCCTTCTAAATTAAGAGTGGCCCGACTCCGATAGGAAGAACCAACTGACCAGTTTTCATCTTTATACAGTAAACCAGCATTAAATCCAATAGCAAAACTATCTTTGCCCTCTAAAGAAACACCATAGTCTAATGTCCAGGGTGGCATAGGAAGAGCTGCCATACTATAATGCTTAAATTCAATATCAGCATAGATATAACTCACTCCTGCTCCAATAGAAAAATTTTCATTGACTTGATAAGCAACAGTAGGGTTAATATAGAAAGTTTTCATACTTGTTTTGTAAGAAATATATCTAAGGGGAAAATCTTCTGGCCACTCAGTTCCCAAACCAAAGGGAGAAAAGAATCCTAATCCAAACGAAATTTTGTCATTGAACCTATGAGTGATGTAGAAAGTGGATGGATAGAAAATTTGACCTTCCTGATCAACTGAGCCTGGCCAGGTTGGATCCAATAAGGAATAGTTAGGGAGTTCCAAAGAGCCTTTAGGAACAATCAAAGTAGTTCCGACTGAAATTTGAGTGCCGTCTAACCAAGCTATTCCAGCTGGATTATGGAAAATTGCTGTTGGATCATAAGTACGAGCTACAAATGCTCCAGCTTGAGCCATGGCTGCTGCTCCATGTTCATAGATTAAAAAACCTCCTCCAAAAGTAAAACCACTAATCCCAAAAACCATTAACACCATAAGAATCGGAATGAAAAGTTTTTTCATTTAAACCTCCTTTTTATCACTTTTTGTTTTTGTTATTTACTATATTTTACCTCTCTTTGTCAACTAAATTTAGAGCTTTGCTTGACATTTTAAATTAATCTTGATTAATATTTGGTTTCAACTAATCCTTAAAAGGAGATATTATGAGAAAAAAACTCATTTATCTATTTGCTATTCTCGTATTTATCTCATCCATTCCTGCCTTTTCTTCTCCCCAGAAAGAATTTAATGTCGAACGACTTCCTTTGGGCAATGCCAAGTATAAATACGACTTTGCAGCAGTCAAATCGAACCAAATATACGAGGCACAAACTAATCAACATATATCTTTTGAACAATTCATTAACTCGCTAAAAAAGTATCGAATTGTTTTAGTCGGAGAAACTCATACTAATGATCTTCACCATCAAATTCAGCTGAGAATTATCAAAGGATTAGTAGAATCAGGCAGCGTAGTATGTCTCGCACTGGAAATGTTTGAACGGCAGAAACAAGAAATCTTAGATAACTATACTGCTGGAAAAATTAATGAAAGAGAATTTCTGGATCAAACCAATTGGTTTGTCAAGTGGACCCATAACTACCGCTATTACAAGCCTATTTTTGATTATGCCCGTGATAACAAAATCAAAATGTACGCCATTAATATTCCAAGAAAATATGTGAGTGCCATGAGAACAGGAATGCAAAAGTTATCTGATAAAGAAAAAGAAGCTATTCCTCAGGTTAGTACATCCTCTATTGAACACCAATTTTTAATCAAATATTTCTTTGAAGGCCTCGACGCATTGGAGCCAAAACTATTCCAAGGATTCTACCTTGCCCAATCCACCTGGGATGCTGCTATGGCTGAGGGAGCGATAAAAACAGCCAAAGAAAATCCCAGAGCTATTGTGGTAGTAATGGCTGGTAGTGGCCACGTCATGTATAACTTAGGTATTGCTAGAATTATTACTGAGCGCAGCGGATTTTCTGTCGCTTCAGTCCTTGCTGTGGATGTACCTGAAGAAACAACAATCTCACCTATGATGGAAATAAAAAAGGGGGCGAAGAAGGAAAAAGGAGACAAGACACTAGACAAGAGTTCTGGCAAGAAAAAAGAAGAAAGCCCAGCTCACAGGCCAACTCGTACTCAAGAAGGGTTAATTTCTTATAAAATTGTCTCCCGAGGTTTAGCAGATTTTCTTTTTGGAGTCCCTGACTGGAAGGAAAAACCTATCTATCCTTCACTCGGATTCAGTACTGATGAAAAATCGGAAAAAACTGGTGGATTTCGCATTTCTCGGGTTTTTCCTGAAACAATTGCCCGTGAAAAGGGCTTTGGAGTTGGGGATGTCATCTTAACAGTTGATGGAAGGACCCTCGAGTCAAAGGCAGAGCTGTATGAATATCTCTGTTATAAAAACTGGAATGATGATATTAGTTTCGAAATATTAAGCAAAGGAGAGAAAATCCAACTTGAGTTCAAGTTAGTTTATAAAAAACACCACTGAGTATTATTAAACTTCGTTTTCTACTAATCCATTGTTTGAAAAAATTATCTTTTTTTTGATAAAATTTAAAAAAAGGAATACCCTTTAAATTAAATCGCTTCGAAAGACTCAATCAAAAAGAAAATTTCCCCTAAGTTTTTTTATCTTTTTCCCGAGGAGCAAGAATTTTAATACTCTCGTCAGAAAAGAGGATGATAAAACCATAAATTCCCAGAGCAGTACCTATTGGAAACGCAAAAAGATTAATCCCATTCAAAATCAGGGTAAATATTCTTGACCAGCTTTTAAATTTCAGCAGTCCAACACCTGCAATAATTTCTGCCACGAGTAAAATAAAAAGTAAAGCAGTTAAAGAAACAACAAAAAATACTACTATCCAATTAGCTCTGTCTCTACTAACCACAATAAAAGGAATAACCATTGGCAGAGCCAAGCACCAAACAAGCCTGAAAAATCCATGAGCGATATAAAGCGCGCCCAAAATTTGAATATGTTTTCTCATTCTCCCCCCATTTTTAATTCATTTTTGGGAACTCAAGAAAGAAATTATTTGACTAAAGCAGCCAGCCCTTTTAAATCAAGCGATTGAGCAATATCTCTTAATCCCGATGTATTCTTAATTCCAGATTCTTCTAAAGTAACCAGAAACCTTTCCCTCACAAAAATAATAATAGTTCCTTCTTTGTCATCATATTCATAGCGCTCTACTGCTGGGAACCCTGAAATTTCGATTTTCCTGATATATTCATCTGAGGTATCGATTTCAAAAGCTCTCATCATCTGAAAACTGGCATAAGCCATAGGAACATAGGCACCGTCGAGGATATTGATGGTCAATTCTTTTTCTCCGGATGAATAGCTTCTTGAAACCTGACTCAATTTATATTCCCCATAACTGATCGTACTTCCTTCTGGCTTTTCTCCTGTCCAGCCTGAAATATCTTTAAGAAATGGAATAAGCTCTCGGAAGTTTACTGGTTCAACCGGTTTCTCCTGAGCAATGATAGCTCCTAAGAAAATGACAAACATCATACCTAAGACTGTTGCTATCCACAAATTTCTCTTTATCACAATTTCCTCCTTTTTAAAGTAAAAGTAATTTTATTATATGTTTTCTTTAGTTGCAAGTAAAAAATCACTCCCAGTTTTACTGACCTATAAAGTCATTTTTAAAGTTGATACTTGGACAAATAGTGAGAGCTTTTCCTGATAAATAAATCCCTATTCAACCTTTTGCTGAACTTCACATTCCCCTTTCTGGCTAATAACATTAATAATAATCGTTTTTTCACCTATTTATCCTTATAAAATTGATTGAATTTTAAGCTCGAGAGAAAACATATTATTAGCATAGCAAAATATTTTGAAAACAAGATGAAAAATTGATATGATTAAAAAATTAAATCAAAAAATGAGGAAAGTAAAATGAAAAATAAAATTACGAGAAGGCAATTCCTCAAAAAATCAGCCCGCGGCGCAACTATATTAGGGCTGGGGGGTTACAATCTATTACTTCAAGGATGTTCTTCTAAAAGTGATTATGATCTCATAATTTTAAAAGGGATAGTTTTTGATGGATTAGGAAATCCTGGGAATGAAGCTGACATAGCCATTAAGGGAGATAAAATTGTCCGAATAGGTAATAATTTAAAGAAAAGTAAAGCAAAAATAATAGTTGAAGCTAATGGCCTGGCTGTTTCACCAGGATTTATTGATGTTCACAGTCATACAGATGTTGAACTACTGGTGAATCCAAAAGCAGAAAGTAAAATTAGACAGGGAGTAACAACAGAAATAAGTGGAAATTGCGGCTATTCTCCTTTTCCCATTCCTGATTCAGTTTTTGAGGAGCAGAAAAGATACTTCAAAGAGGAGTATGATTTGGATCTTGACTGGAAAGAAATAAACGGTTTTTTTAATCGACTGGAAGAAAAAGGAATAGCAGTTAATTATGCTACTCTGTTGGGACAAGGGGCTGTTCGAGGGGCAGTGGTCGGTTTCAATGATCGTCTCCCAACAGAAAATGAGTTAAAGTTAATGAAAAAGTTAGTGGAGGAAAATATAAAGGCTGGTGCACTAGGCTTATCAACTGGACTAGAATATGCGCCGGGAAGTTATGCCCGCACAGAAGAATTAATTGAACTTTGCCGAGCAGCAGCTAAGTATAATGGAGTATATGCCACCCACATGAGGGACGAAGGAGACCATCTCCTTGAAGCAATTAAGGAAGCAATCAAAATTGCGCGTGAAGCTAAAATCAGTTTAGAAATTTCTCATTTAAAAGCTGCCTATCCAAGAAATTGGACAAAAATAGAGGCTGCCCTACAAAAGATTGACCAAGCTCAAAAAGAAGGAATTGATGTTTTAGCTGATCGCTATCCCTATATCGCCGGATCAACTGGTCTTAGTTTCTACTTCCCTCTCTGGGCGAGACAGGGAATAACTGATGAATTTCTGGCAAGGTTAAAAGACCCGAGTTTAGATAGTAAACTTCGAAGTTATGTCAAAGAACAAGAAGAAAAACTTGGCTCTTGGGAAAAGGTTCTTATTTGCTCTGTTTTTACAAAGAAAAACAAACCTTTGGAAGGTAAAAATATCCTCCAGGCAGCCAAAGAAGCTGGAAAAGATCCATATGAATTTATGAGGGATTTATTAATTGAGGAGGAAAACCGAGTAGAAATGATTATTTTCATGATGAATGAAGATAATCTCAAGAAAGTTTTGGCTTACCCACTGGTAGTAATTGGTTCAGATGGAAATTCAGTTGCTCCTTATGGAACTCTGAGTAAAGGCAAACCTCATCCTCGTTATTATGGAACTTTCCCTCGTGTGCTGGGTAAATATACTCGAGAAGAAAATATTTTCACTCTACCTCAGGCTATTAAAAAAATGACTTCTCTACCAGCTCAGAAATTTAGTTTAATAAAAAGAGGACAAGTAAAAGAAAAATATTTTGCTGATCTGGTTATTTTTGATCCAGAAAAAGTAATTGATTCCGCTACTTGGGAAAAACCTCACATCTATCCAGCTGGAATTGAATATGTGTTAGTGAATGGCCAAGTGGTGGTTCAACAAGGAGACCATACAGGTGCATTACCTGGCAGAATTTTAAAAAAGATTCTCTAAATAAAAAGTTAAGTGGAAGAAAGATATAAAAAGATCAGTAAATATCAGGTATGTTACTGGGAGGAAGGAAATGGCCCACCAGTAATTCTTCTTCATGGAATCGGGGCTTCGAAGGAATGGTGGCAATATAATATCCTCACTTTAGCTCAAAAATACCAAGTTTATGCTCCTGATTTTATAGGTTTTGGTCGCTCAGATAAACCAAGAGTAAATTACGATTTTAATTTTTCTAACAACTTTCTAAATAATTTTCTTCGGGAATTCAATCTTCAAAAAGTCTCCCTTGTAGGGAATTCAATGGGTGGTCTGATGGCCCTTCAATTTGCTATCTGTTTTCCAGAAAAAGCAACCAAACTGGTTTTAGTCAGCAATGTTGGATTTGGACAAAAGCTTACCTTTATTTCTCGAATTGCAACTATTTTCCCGGTGGGTGAATTGGCTTTTTCTATAGCTAATTATCACACTACCAGAATGCTTCTTGGAAGACTTTTTTATGATTCAAGAAAATTACCGAATGAATTAATTCAAAAAGTGATGGAAATTACGAGATTGCCCCAAACCAAATCAATTCCTCTTTTCATCCTACGTCAAGGTGTAAATCTTAAGGGATTGCGTTCAGAAATATATCAGCCATTAATTGAGCAAATTTCTACCCTTAAAATCCCGACTTTAATTGTCTGGGGAAAAGAGGATAAAATTATCCCTGTTTCTCAGGCTCACCTCGGCCACAAATTGATAGAAAATTCTAAAATTCATATCTTTGATAGATGTGGACATGTTCCTCAAATTGAAAAAGCTGAGGAATTCAATGAATTAATCTTGAATTTTTTAGATTAATATTTTTAGTTTTAAACCTTGTCTAAAAATAAAGAATATGCTAAAAATTTCAAGATAGAGAATATAATTGGAAAAATGATCAGACAAAATAAAAAGATTTTCAGTTTGATAATTAGCTTTATCATATTTCTCTTTGTAATGGTTTTTAAAAGCGAAGGTTTAGAAGAAGAACAAATCAAAGTGGAACTCTACTATCGAGCTCTTCACCCAGGAGAAGCAATAATGGTTCTTCTTCCTGAAAAGGAAAAAATCAGTTCAGCCAGCATTCAGATATTTGGACAAGTTTTCCCTTTAGCTCAACCTAAAGAAGATAGTCCCTTTCTTGGTTTGATAGGAATTGATCTTGATATTCGGCCAGACCTTTATCCAATGATTTTGGCAATCAAAACTAACCAAGGAGAAGAAATTGAGATCACAAGGACACTTCATATTGTAGATAAGCATTTTCCTGTTAAGAAAATCCAGGTGGATGAGAAATATGTCATTCCTCCACCGGAAGCTCTGGAAAAAATTAGAAGAGATAATGAACTTCTCCAATCGATTTATCGAACTTTAACTCCTCAGTGGATGATTGATGGTCAGTTTCTTTTTCCTACTTCAGGACAGGGAAGGAAAAACTTCGGGGAAAGAAGAATCTTTAACCTTCGACCAAGGTCAAGCCACAGCGGAGAGGATATTCTTTCACCTTCAGGAGAAGACATTAAGGCAGCTAATAATGGGCTGGTCGTCTTAGCTGAGGAGTTGTATTTCGGAGGAAAAACAGTCATCCTTGACCATGGATTTGGGTTTTATACTATTTACTGTCATCTTTCAGAATTTAATGTGAGAAATGGTGATTTGGTCAAAAAAGGTGAGCTATTGGGTAAAGTGGGAGCCACTGGTCGGGTGACCGGACCGCATCTTCACTGGGGAATTAAATTAAATGGCTCTCGAGTAGACCCATATTCTATTTTAGAGCTTCCTTTTGATGCGCTGACCCAAAAAGATAAAGATGAAAAATAAAGAATTAAAAATTACTGCTTTTCTTTTCTGGAATATTTAGCAATGAATTTTTCAGTAAGAGCTTTTGCTTCTGAATCAGTAAATTGTTTGGGTGGAGTTTTCATAAAATAGGCCGAGGGTCCTATGATAGCTCCTTTCAGTCTATGGTCTAATGCTAATTTACAGCATCTGATAGCATCAATAACTACTCCTGCTGAATTAGGTGAATCTTCTACAGAAAGTCGAACTTCAAGGGAAGTAGGCACATTCCCGAAATGGACACTCTCTATTCTCAGAAAGCATATTTTATTATCTTTCTGCCAGGGAACATAATCACTCGGCCCAACATGAACATTATCTGGGTCAATATTCATTTCTCTTGCTTTTATTTGGGAAACAACAGCATTTGTTTTTGATATTTTTTTAGAAGCTAATCTTTCCCTTTCCAACATATTAAGAAAATCTGTATTTCCTCCAGTATTTAACTGATAAGTTCGCAAAATAGGCATGCCCCGGTCCAAATATAAATTGACTAAAGTTCTATGAAGAATAGTGGCCCCCACCTGAGATTTTATATCATCACCGATTATCGGTAACCCTTTTTTTTCAAATCGTTGCTGCCAGTATTTTTCGCTGGCAATAAAAACCGGAATACAGTTGACCATCGCACATCCTGTTTCAAGCACTTGTTCCACATACCATTTGGTTGCTTCCTCGCTTCCTACAGGCAAGAAGTTCACCACTACATCGGTTTTAGTTTCCTTTAATATGCCAACAATATCTGCTGTTGAACCAGGTGCTCTCTCAATAATCTGGGAAAGATATTTACCTAGCCCATCATGGGTCATACCTCGATGGACTTTAACATTTAATTTAGGCACATCCGAAAATTTAGTCGTATTATTTGGCTTAGTGAAAATTGCCTCACTTAAATCTTTCCCCACTTTGTTTTTGTCAATATCAAAAGCAGCTGTAAATTCAATATCTCGAATATGATATCCACCCAAATTTACATGCATTACTCCAGGAATGAATTCACCTTCCCTCGCATTTTTATAAAATTCAACTCCTTGAACTAAAGATGAAGCACAATTACCAACGCCAATAATTGCTACTTTTATTTTACCCATATTACCCTCCTTTATTTTGCTTTATTTGTCTTTCCACTTTCTTGACATACAGTATCCTCTGAAAAGCAGTAAAATTGGAAAACCCAGCGATTAAAATAAGAGTAATGATTAAAACGATATTGTGGTATCTAATGACCGAGTTCACACCACAGCCGAAAGCCAGAATTATTAATCTCTCCGCTCTCTGCATAATCCCGGTAAAACACTCAATTCCTAAGCCTTCAGCCCGCGCTCGAGTGTAGCTGACCATTACTGAACCAATAATAGTGAAAAATATAATCCATAACACCCAGCTTGACCAGAAATATCCAGCTAATCCTAAATAAATGAAAAATTCTGAATATCGGTCTAAGGTAGAATCAAAAATTGCACCAAATAAACTTTTTTTATTTAACTTGGAAGCTACTTTTCCATCTAAGGTATCAAGCAGACCGCAGATTAAAAGGACAATACTCCCCCAGAAGAGATGATGGAAGTAAAAAAGAATTCCTGAAAGCAAGCCAATCAATGCTCCTAAAATAGTAATAAGATTAGGATGGACTTTGTATTTCGCTAAAAAATCAGCTATGGGATTAATATACTCTAAGAACCATATTCTTATTTTTTTATTTAACATTCGAGTTGTTTCTGCAGATATATCAGGCATCTTGTCTTTTGCACCCTATTAAAATCACTAATAACATATCCCTTCTCGAGCTAATGAAACTGCTTTTTGAGCTGTCTCCTTTGGAGATTGATTGTCAATCATCTCAAAACTTTGAAAAGAAGCATCAATTTGATTTAGAATTTCTTTAATTTTGGATTTCCTACCTATTAAAATTATTTTTACCAAGCCTAATTGTCGAGCTTGCTGGGCAGTAAGCAATGAAGTTTTATCTTCAGCCATAGGAATGGCTCCTTTCTTTTTGCCTAAGCTCAAAGCATAATTTCGAATGTGATCAAAACTGGTTAACATCTTATCACCTTTCGTAGAAGAAACTACTAAAAGTCAATTTTCTAATAGAATTAGGCAATGTTGATTTTTTTCTTTTTCTCTGTCTTTTTTTCCGTTTTTTTATCTAAGGCCTCAATTTTGGCATCAATTAAAGAGCGTATAGCTAATAGTATTTCTTTCTTCGCTTTCAAACCATGTTGGATTGCTTCTTCCGGAATAAGAAGCGAGACCAAGTCCTCAGGAATAACTATTTTTATTTCTCGGTGAGCCTTTTCAGTCATTTAATCTCACCTCCTTTTAATTAAGAGTGTTTTCAATTTTGAAAACCCGATCTACGTCAGGGTTTTCATCTCCTATTTTTTGGCTTCACCTCGTAGAATTTCTTTACGGGATTCACCTCCATATAAAGCTAAAAACTTAAAACGCAAAAGTCAAAACTAATACTAATAGTTCTGCGGTGCTGCAGTCAAAAAATCAACTGCAGCACTGCAACACTGCAGAACTAATGTAAAAGACATTTTTGCATTTTGATTTATTCCAAGCTTCCATAAAAGCCATCCTCACCATCAATCCATATAATATCATTTAAGATCATTTGAAAACCCTTGCTAATTTTAAGATAAAGATTCAATTACCAAAAATTATTGATAATTTATGATCCTGAAATTTTGCCTCTTTAACCGAGAGGTTGACTAAAGTTCGAGGCAAAATTATATTTCTTCTGTAATGGTCTGTTTTGATAATTAATTCTTCTCTTTTCTGATACAATTCTAAATCCTCTTTTCTAACAAAAGGTAAATTAATAGATAGAATATAATCTTTCTCATTCTTTTCTATAACAAATGGCTTCTGAGAATAAAAAATATCTGCTGGATCATTATTCTTATATAGACTCTTCCCAATTTTCTCTAGCAACCTAAAACCAACGATTTCTTTATCAAAAAGATCCAATCCTCTAATAGGAATAGGTGAAAAGCATTCAGAAATTGTTTTTCTATGTTCCGTTTGAATTCTTTTCCATTGATCAAAATATGGGTCCTCAATTTTATCAGGAAATATTTTGTTAATTATCACTAAATCAACAGCATAACCAAATAAATTAAAATAGGTAAAAGCCCGTTGAGCTTCTTTGATGACCATTTTCTCAGGATTAAGGATAAGTCTAATGGTAGTTCTCTCTGAATCACTCAGAATATCATTCAATCCCTGCAACTGAGAAGATAGGATTTTAATTGACTCAAATACTTCATCAGAAGGGAAAGGAAAAGGTAAAACTCGGCCAGCCACGGGTCTAATTGCTTTAGCCGCTGTTCGCTGTATGGGAAATATGTTTTTCAAATACCAATTCGTAATCTCTGGTGCACTCAGAAGGCGAAGAGTATCTCCAGTTGGAGCACAGTCAACAATAATTAAATCGAATTCTTGATGATTATAATATTTCTTAATTTGCATTAAACTGAATAATTCTTCCATTCCAGGAAAAATGCTCATTTCATCAGCTTCTATATTGCCTATTCCTTGAGAGCTAAAAAATTTAGTTAAATATTCCTGGATAGTACCCCAATTTTTTTCTATTTCTTTTTGAACATTCACTTCTTGAGCATAAAGATTTTCAGCGATTCTCCGTGGAGTATCTGAAAGTTCTATTTCTAGTGAGTCAGATAAACTATGAGCAGCATCAGTTGAAATAATAATTGTCTTGTGCCCATATTTAGCAGAAAGTAATCCAGTGGCAGATGAAATAGTGGTTTTCCCTACTCCTCCTTTTCCAGTAAAGAGTATAATTCGCATTTTAATTAACTTTCGTTGAATATTTTAGCATTCCCCTAACTTATTTTCAAATATTAATTTCTTTTAAAAATTAAGGAAAGGTCTATCTTTCTTGACTGCTAACCTGGGAAATAACTTCCAAGATTTTTTCTATTTTAAAAGGCTTGGTAATAACTAAGCTAATACCAGCTCGGTCTAATTCTTCCTCGTTTAATTGCATTGCCCAACCAGTAATAAAGCCTATCACTATTTGTGGGCTAATTGATTTTATTTTTTTAGCCACTTCCCACCCCGAAATTTCCGGCATCCCAATGTCAGTTAACACTAAATCAAATTTACCCTTTTTGAAAGCCTCTATTCCTTCTTGACCTGAACCAGCCAGAGTAACTCGATGACCATGAGGTTTGAGGATATCGGCTAAAAGTAGTCTGATGTTTTCATCATCATCAATTACCAATACATCTAAATCTGTTTTTTCTTTTTTAGTTGATAATGGTTTTTCTTTTACTCTTCTTCTCTTCTTTTTAACTTTTGGCAAAAGAATAGAAATGGTGGTTCCTTTTTTTTCTTCACTTTCCAGCTCAATTTCCCCTTGGTGGCGGGTAATAATTCCATAGACAACACTCAGGCCTAACCCTGTTCCTTGAACTCCCTTAGTTGAGAAAAAAGGGTCAAAAGCTCTTTCTTTTACTTCAGGAGGCATTCCTATTCCATTATCTGTTATTTCTAATCTGGCCTTATCTTCTTCTGAAAAAGTAGAAATAGAAATTTCTCCACCTTGGGGCAAAGCATCGATTGAATTTAAAATAATATTAGTTAGAGCTTCCTTTAGCTCTGCTGGGTTGCCAGCAACTGGAGGAACCTCTCCTAAATTTTTATTAATAACTATTTTTATCCCCTTTGCTTCAACCTCATTTTTCCATTTACTTCGGGTTAAAGCTAAACTTTCCTCAACAACCTGATTAAGATCAACCTCTCCTAAAAATTTCTCAGCTCGAGTTCGAGTAAATTCTTGAATTCTTCTCACTATTTCAGCTCCATCTACGGCTGCCTTTTCTATTATTTCCAATCCTTTCGACATTTCAGGGTCAGCTAATTTTTGTCTAAGGAGTTGAGCTCGGCCTAAAATTGCTCCCAAAATATTGTTAAAATCATGAGCAACTCCTCCTGATATCTCTCCCAAGGCTCTTAATTTCTCAGTCATAACCAATTGTTTTTGAGTTTCTTTCAGTTTAGAATAAGCATTCTTTAACTCCTGGTAATACTCGGCGTTTTTTAGTGAAATAGCTAAGTTTCCTACCAATTCGTTAAGAATTTTTATGTGTTCCACATTGTAGATGTTTTTTTGAGTACTCGCCAGAGACAAAACAGCTATACATTTATTTTCATAAATAATAGGGAGAGCCAAAAAAGAACGTATTCCCAGCTTAAAAACTATTTTCAGCATAGGTTTTAATTTTGATTTTTCTTTAATTTCTTTCATCAAAATAGGCTTCATTGATTTTACTACTTCGCTTTCTATCCCTGAGTGTTCCATCGAAAATTCAAGACTATCAGGGAATAATTCCTTTCCTATTCCCTTCACTCCTACTACTTTGAAGAATTGATTTTTCTCATCGTATCTATATATCCCAATACTATCAAAAGGAATTATCCTTTTTATTTGGTCAACCAAAATATCAAAAATAGATTCTGTATTTAAGGTAGAACTAAAAGCTCGAGTAATTTGACTAATAGTTAACAATCTTTCTGCTCGATCTTTTGACTCTTTAAAAAGCCGGGCATTATCAATGGTTAAAGCTACTTGGTTAGCAATAGAGGTAAGAAGATTTTCATGTTCCTCATTAAACATTCTTTTCTGATAACCTTGAACAGAAATCACTCCAATAACCTTTTCTTTAACGATGAGAGGTATACCAATATAGGACTTAGCCGGTATACCAATGGTTACCACCTCTGTTGGTAAACTTTCTTTTTCCTCATCATAATCTTTTATTAGTAATGGCTTTTTAAATTTAATAATCCAGTTGGTTAATCCTTTTGTATCAGAGAGCTTCCAGGGTGAAATATGGATGGTTTTTCCTTCATCTATTAAAACAGGAAATGAAATTTCACCTTTTTCTTCATGGTATAAGGATAGATAAAAAGTTGAAACATTAAATAGTTTCATCACTTTTTCAGAGATTAATTTTAATAATTTATCCAGCTCTAAGGTTGATAATGAAACCACTCCGATTTCATATAGAACTTTCATCTCTTCTGCTTTTCGTTTTGTCTCTTTAAATAGTTGAGCATTTCTGATGGCTATGGCTGCCTGATTAGCGAAATAGTTCATAATTCTAAGATGGTCTTCATTGTAAGCATTTATTTCCTTACTCTCTGCATTTAGAACACCTAATATCTCATCTCGATAAATAAGAGGTACAGCTATCTCACTCCGAATATCTGGGTGACCCATAATATATTTTGGTTCTTTTCTTACATCGGAAACAATAACGCTTTTCCTTGTTTGGAACACAGCTCCTGTTACCCCTTGGCCTGGTTTAATATGTGCTTCTTTTAGACTATCTATTTGTGGACCCGAAAAAGCTTGGATTGATAATTCGTTCAAGGAAGGATTAAATAGAAGAATCGCCGCCAGATAGGAAGGAATCAATCTTCTTAAGTTAACCAGAATTTGATTGAGCACATCATCTAAATCCAATGTCTCAGTAATACTCTGACCAGTGGAGTAAAGACTAGATAATTCATTTACTCTCCTTTCTAAATTTTTATAAAGTTCCAAGTTTTCTAAGGCAACTGAGATTTGATCAGCAATAGTCTGAATAGTTGCTATATCATCTTCTCTAAAAGCATTGAATTTATCTGATTGAGCATCTAAAACACCAATTACTTCTCCATCCCTGGTTTTAATTGGGACAGAAATTTCCGAATTTACTTCAGGAAACCATTTTAAATAATGAGAATTAGTGCTCACATTTCCAGAAATCTGAATTTCACCTGTGACAGCCGCTCGACCAATCATTCCTTCTGTTATTTTTTGCTTATATTTAGAAGGAATCTTGTTCTGAAGTCTTCCAGCTTTGGCTACTTGAACTAATTCATTTGATTCTTTATCAACCAGTAAAGCAAAGACAAAAGGATACTTAGTTATATTCTCTACTAATTTAGTTGCTTGGGATAGCAGTTTCTTTTTATCTAAATAGCTAATTACACTTCTTCCCATTTCATTTATTGCTTTTAGCTGCTTGATGGTTTCTTTCTGCTTTTCGAAGAGCCTTGAATTAGCAATAGCAACCGCTATCTGGTTACCAAAAGCCATGGCTAATTCTTTTTCAAGCTCGGAATATCCCTTTTTTTTATCGTGATAATAAATTATCCCTCCCACAATTTCTCCTCGGTAGTTTGAAGGAATGATATTTACTGATCTATATCCTTCTCGGGCAGCCAATTCCTTTAATGGAGAGCTTATCTGGGAAACATCAGGAATAAATATTGGTTTTTGACTCTGGTTAACTTTTCCTCCAGGTAATTCTTTATAATGTTCAATAGCAGCCTTCTTATATTCTCTGGATAATCCCTCAGAATAGATAAACTTCGGCTCTTTAGTTAACTCATCCATAAAAAGAATAGCCCATCTATCCGCATTTAGAATCTTTGCACTTTCCTCTCCAATTAGAGGTAAAGACCTGGAAAGGTCCAATTCAGTACTTATCTGGGAGGCAATCTTTTCTAAGGCTTTTGTTCGCTCAAGTTGCTTTTGTAATTTTTCGGTTCTTTCCTCTACTTTCTTTTCTAAAGTTTTACTCCATTCCTGAAGCTTTTGATGAGCTTGTTTTAACTGGACATTTGTTTCATTCATATCTTCCATAATATTAAGCATAGCTTTTTTTGTCTTTTCTAATTGCTCAACACTTTTTTCTAATTCTTCGGTTCTCTGTTCTAATATCTTCTGATCTTTATTAATATTCTCGATGAGTTGGATATTGTTAATGGCAACAGCTGCATATTGTGCAAGTGATTCTAAAATTCTTTTTCTTTCAATGAAAAAAATCTTCTTTGGACTTTTCGAACCAAGATAAATTATTCCAATAATCTCATCTTTCCAAAGAATAGGAGTAGCCATTACAGTGGAATAACCAGCTATGCCTAATTCTTCTTTCCATTCTGGATGTTCTGAAAGGTCTGGCAAAATAATTACCTTTTTTTCTTCTAGTATTTGACGGATTATTCCCTTCTTAAGATCAAGAATTCTTCCTTTATAAGGTGCTGGTATGTTAAGAGCTGAGGTTAAAGTAAATCTTTTTTTGTGCGGGTCATACAAAAGGACTGCTCCCGAATCCATCTCCATCAGCTCAATCCCACTCTGAACAATTTTTAGAAGTAAAGCAGAAAGATCATATTCTAAAGTTATCTCAGCAAGAATAGAACGGAGTTTTTCAGAAATGTTAAACAATCGTTCGTAATCTGTGCTGTTTCTTTTTCTGCTCATCTTTATTCCTTTATCTTGACAATCTTTGGCTTTGTCGGAATCCAGTAGTCAGCAATAAAATCCAAAGAAAACATTTTTGCTCTTTCCTTGTATGGATTGATAAAAGTATGTCTATTCTTGGAAAAGAAGGCAAGAAAATCTCCTTTTTCAAAAATGCTCTTTTCCTTGTTTAAATGATGTTCTAATTTGCCTTCCAATATATAATGAGCCTCGTAGCCTTCGTGACTATATTCTTCTCCCACGGAACTCTGGGGTGGAAAATCTAAAAGGTAAGCTATGATCCGTGGCGCTACCATTTTAGCAATATTTCTTACTCCATAAACTTCGATGGTCGCTAATGCTTCATTTTTTCTTACCACGACGTATGGTTTCTCCCAATTCTCGATTTTTGGAACTGGACAAGGAGGAACAAAATCATTAGTCAATTCGGGACGGGAAAAAGTTGGAGGACAAACAGCATGAATTGTATAGGCCGGCTTTTTTCCTGAATTTAAAGCGCTGTGAAGAAGATTGGAGGGGTGCCAAATTATATCACCGGGATAGAGTTTTACCATTTCATCCTCTATAAAATAGTCTAACTCTCCTTCTAACACATAGTGTAACTCTTCTCCAGCATGAGAATGAGTTTTTTTAAAGCTAAGTCCTGCGGGAAATTTCATTAGTAATATTTCAAACAACTCAAATTCAATTGTTTTTTTAAATTCAATGTTATCAACTAAAATAAATCCCCCTTTTCCTTTTCTCAATGACTGAATTCCCTCTTTCTTCATTTCTACTTTCCCCCTTTTCTCCTTTATTTTGTATTTTCAAAATAGATTTATACTGTATGCATTTTAACTATATTATATCATTAATTTCATTCAATTTTCCTTCTGTTTCAGTCCTTAATCCTTTCTCTTAATTCCTCAATCTCCTTTTTTAGCTCAACCATTTTTACTTCCCGATCGATCATAAAACTAACCATTTTTTCACTTTCTTCCAACTTCTCTTTCAATTTTTGATAAAGTTTAGAGTTTTCAATAGCTATTCCTAATTGATTTCCAACAGAAAGAAGTAATTTCAGATCCTTAGAGCTAAAATATCGCAACCGATGAGTGAATACAGTCATCACTCCAAACACTTTATCTTTGGCTTTTAAAGGAATACTTATTAGAGACTTAACTCCTTCTTTTTTTAGGAGAGGTCGAGTTAAACGAGAATCCTTTGAAATATCTTCTACAAAAACAATTTGACCTGTTTGAGCTACTTGCCCACTGTATCCTTCTCCAATTTTAACTTTATCCTGGGTAATATTCTCAATGAATTCCTTACTAAGTCCTCTATGAATAATAAATTCTATATTTTTATTTTCCTCGTCTATTAAACCCACTGATCCTCCTTTAAATTCCATCAATTCTATAATCTTATCAAATGTATCCTTTAACATCTCTTCTAAAGCCAGTGATTGACTTATAGTCTTTGAAATATGGTAGAGGATAGAAAGTTCTTTATTACTTCTTGAAAGTTCTTCATTGACTTTTTTTAACTTTTCTGTGCGAAGTTTTAATGCTCTGTGGGCAATGATTAGTCTATGATAGAGTGACTTTTGTTTTTCTTTTAAAAATACTTCTTCTTTTTCCTCCATTTTTTCTCCTTTGTGTTCTCTATTTGAATAAATCAGGATTTTTTTCCTTATATTCTCTTATATACCTTTCAATTTTATCAGGAGAAGCCATTATGAATCTACAAACTTTATCACCTTTAGCCCTGCACAGTATTTCCTTAGCAGTTAATTCAATTCCAAAACTCGCCTCACACCATCCTGAGGAATAACCAGCATTCATAAAGCATACAGGAAAATCAGGATATTTTCCTGCTTTTATCCAGGAATCAGCTTCAAATGAGTAAGGATGATCATAAATTAAATAATAATTTTCATCTGGAGACGGGTTGCTTTCTTCAAATATCTCAACAAAAGCCCACCCTGTATAAGAAAAATGTATTGGCCCAGCAGAGAGTTTAGCAATCGAATCCTCTACTTTCATTTTCTTATGAAAAGCTTTAGCATCATTTAACCCAATTGAATGGGACAAGTCAAAAAGAATACTCATAGCAATCTCATTGGCTTCTTCTTCCTCAAATCCAGGATATATATTTTTTATAAATTCAAAAAAACAAACTGACATTGATTCTGCTCGGATTAATATATATCTTTCATTTCCAATGGTTATTGTTCCTTTAGTTGAATCTTCTTTTCTGTTTTCAAAATACTGACTGACAAATTCCTGAGCTTTCTTAAACAGAGGCTCTATTCGTTCAGGAACCTTTACGGTGGTTAATTTCATTTCTGGTCACCCTCCAATTTTTGTTTCAATTTTTTTATCTCTTTCTTTAATTCAATCATTTTCAGTTCCCGGTTAATTGTTATATCATGAAATTTCTGAAGCTCAATATTTCTTTCTTTTAATTCTTTAATAACTTTTGTTTTCTCAGTTACATCCAGTAAAACTAATGCTGTTCCTATTGATTTACCTTGGATATCTTTTATCGGTGAAATACTTAAATTAAGAAAATTCTCACCTCTTCGAATCGTTGTTTTATAAGGTCTATTTTGTTCATGAACATCCGCTACAATTCTTCTCACTTTTTCTGGATTGGGATGGAATTTCTCAAAATTTTGCCCTATTACCTCTTCAGATTTCACACCTAAAAGCTTTTGGGCAGCTTGATTAATCAAAACTATCTTATTTTTAGAATCACTTACTACTAATCCTTCACTCATACTCTGGACAATTGCTTCCAGTTTTTCTTTTTCTTCCTTGAGCTTTTTATATAAATTAGCACTTTCAACAGCTATCCCAGCTCGGGTAGCCAGAGTCATTAATATCCATCTTTCCTCCTCAGTAAGAGAAAAGCTTTTAAATTTGCTTAAATGAATTGTGCCAAGTACTTTCTTATTGGCTTTAATGGGATAACAGAAGACTGATTTAACTGGATACGATTTAAGAAAGGAATCAATTGCCTTTGATTTACTAATATTTTCTATTTCGATTGGCTCCCCTTTTAAAGCTACCATTCCAACAATTTCTTCCCCCAATTTAACTTTATCTATATCTTTTATATCTATTCCCCGGGCAACAGTCGCTGATAATTCATTGGTCTCAGAATCGAGAAGAAAAATGATTCCTATCTCTGGACTGAGGTTATCCATTGCCTTATCAATAACTAAATTTAATACTTCTTCTGCATTTGTAGATATTCCTACAGAAGAAGCAATGGAATAAAGAATAGATAGTTGAGTGACTTTACTTTCTAATTCTCTTATTTTAATTTCTTCAGATGTTAATTCTCTCATTTTTTTCTCTTGTACGTAGTAAAATGTGAATTATAAGCTGCTAAATATGTACCGCTCACGGTTCATGATATTCATAACTCATCCTTCGGCAGGCTCAGGATTATCATAACTCAAAACTCATAATTTATAACTCATAATTTAAAAAGTTATTCTGCTAACAGACAGATCACAATAGTCATTGTATGGAAAAGAGGACGACCTTCAGCCATTGAACATTGTCCAATCTCTCCATAAGTATAAAAGCCTGCAAAAGGAATATCCTGTCCAATAATTTCTTTCACTATTTCTATCTCTTTTTGATTATCTTTTTCTAGTATCCATGGACGGGAAATGCAATCAAAAATAAGTCCAGCTTTAATCTTTCTTTCCTTCACCATTGATACTGCTTGCTCGGCTGCTTCTCGAACTGCCTCTAAAAGCTCTTCTTTTGTTGTTTTCATTATTCTGACAATAGAATTTTCTGGTATTTCATTAACACAGATTATTGATCCATCAGGATTTCTGTCCGTTACATGGACAATCTGATATTCATCCCTTAATACAGGAATGCCTAAGGGATAAAAATTAGCTTCTTTCATTGACCCTAATTTTTTTAAACCTATTTCATTCAAGCTCAGATTAAAATAATCAAGGTAAACATTGACCGCTGGTTCATTATTTAACTCTTGTAATATATTCCCCTGTGCTTTGGTGACCAAAAGAGGTTCACCAGAAGGCTTGAAACCGTGCTTAATACCATACCCAATGTTAATGTCAGAATCTAAATATGCTCCTACAATAGAATCGGAAAGAACTTGATCATTAAAAAATTGATAAGTTTTTTCAATTCTCCATTCATCGCCTGGTCCTCCTCCGATGAGATTTTTATTTGGTCCTATAAAGTCATAAATTCCTCTAACAACTTCTGTCATGTTTCCTGCTAAACCATCAGGGAAAATAATAATGATGCCTTTTTCTTCTTTTGAAATAGATTGGGTTAGGAATTTAGCAAATTCCTCTCCCCCTTTTCGGGGATTATCACTAAGATCTTCATACTTAGAAGTAAAAATTTTTATTTTATCCGATTTTAAGACAGCCACAACAACAGAACCTGTGTGAGCCCCAAAAGAGTCTATTTCTCCTCCAGTGGTACATCCGATAAGTTGGCTTTTGCCTGTGACTGATCTAATTCCTTTTATTAACTCTGGAAGATTGAATTTGATAGATGAGAAGGCTAACACCAGGTCTGGCGTACTTGGTCCCATTTGACTTAATGCTTTCTCAGCCGCTTCTTTCCCTGCTTGAAAAGAATCCTTGAGTTTACTTAAGCCAACACCAAATGATATGGCCATTTCTGTTTTCCCTCTATCTAAGTGAAATTAAATAAGTCAACAAACACTGCACTTTCTAAAAACCGCTTCTTCTTTACTTTGAGATTTTTTCCTTCATCTCCCTTTGCCTAAATTTTAAAAAAAAATATAAAAAAAAGCAACCTTTCTGAATTTTTATTTTCACGCAGATTGGAAAATTTTAGAATGTTTTATTATAATGGTTAGTGTCAAAAAGTAATATAAAAGAATATGAAAACCACAGAGAACACAAATGAATAAAAAATTCCAAATCGCAAATTACAAATTACAAACAAATTCCAAATTCCAATGTTCAAAATTCCAAACTAATTTATTTTGGTCATTTGATATTTGCCCTCGTCCTGAGGCCGCGGGCCGAAGGAGTCATTGGAATTTATTTGATATTTGGTGCTTGGAATTTGGGATTTATTAAAGCAGGTGGTTTCTGTGGTTAAATTTGACAATACTTTAAAATGACTATGGAGGAAAAAATGAGAAAGAGAAGATTAATTTGTTTAATTGGGATTGTTCTTATTTTCTTTAGTTATGGGTTAGCTGGAAAAAATCAGAAACAGCCAAGAATTAAATTTTCTAAGGAATCGTGGGATTTTGGAAAAATTAAGCAAGGAGAAATAGTTACTCATATTTTTGAATTTGAAAATAAAGGAGAAAGCGAGTTAATTATTGAAAAAGTATCAACCAGTTGTGGGTGCACGGCAGCTCTGATTTCCAATAAAAAACTTTTACCAGGAGAAAAAGGTGAGATAAAAGCGACTTTCAATTCTCGAGGTTTTCAAGGGAAAATAATTAAATATATCATTATCCACTCCAACGACCCGAATGACTCTGCGAAGCAGCTCCGGATTATGGCTGAAGTGTTAGTTCCTCCTCGACCAAAAATCCTCTTAATTCCTTCTTATGCTGATGTGGGGGTTTTTCTTAATAAAGATGAAATCACTCACCACCAGAAAATCAAGAACAATGGGGAGTTAGAATTAGTTATCACTAACATATTAGCCTATAGTAAAGATATAAATTTTTTTCTTGGAGAAAAAAAGATATCTTTTCCCATGAAAATTGCAGCTGGGAAGGAAAAAGAAATAGAAATAAAATTAAATCCTAAAAATAAAAAAGGAGTAATTAGAGAATATATTCAAATAAGGTCAAATGACCCAAATAGACCTTCAACTTCATTATATCTGACTGGATATGCTTTAACTCAGCAGGAATTAAGAGAGCTTTTTAAAAGATATAAATCAGAAATCCAATGATCAAATCCCAATAACCAATTTTGTAAACTGTAAACCGTAAATTGTAAATCGTAAACCGTAATTAGTGGCTTACAGTTTACTTGTTTAATTACCAATGACCAGTTACAAGTGACAAGAGTGTGGTGCTTGACAAAGCAAGTAAAAAATATTAGAAAGATAATGATGCCGGGGTGGCGGAATTGGTAGACGCAAGGGACTTAAAATCCGCCGGGAAGGAAAATCCAGTTTTTTTGTAAAGTACACAAAGCCAGCAACTTACCGTAAAATCAACAATTTCCAGAAAAAAGGGAGTAGTGTATTATTCCAATTATCTGTATTGTCTGTATTAAACTGCACAACAAGGTGACACAGTAGGTGACACGGTTGCATGCCGGCTGTTTGATCAGCAAAAGGGGGGTTTGACAATTGAGATAAATTTATTTGACAAAATTAATAAGTTATATTAGTTTATGATTTGTAAATAAATGTGATAAAAATCGTAAACTTTATATATACAATTGTATACAATATGTTATAGACTAGAATGATAGAGAAATTATTTACTTCAAAAACGAGAACAAGAATTTTAAAAATACTCTTATTTAATCCAGGTAAAGAGTTTCATCTAAGAGAACTCTCAAGAGAGGTTAAGATAACACCCATTTATGTTAAGAAAGAACTTGCGAATCTAGAAAAGTTGAATCTTGTATTAAGCTCAAAGAAAGGTAACTTAAATCTATTTCAAATAAACAAAAACTCTCCACTATTTTCTGAACTTAAGAGTATCTTTTTAAAGACTGAATTCCTAACTGAAATAATCAAGAAATCAATAAAAAAATTAAAAATTGATTTTGCATTTATTTATGGCTCTTTTGCTAAGGGTGTTGAAAGTAAAGAAAGTGATATAGATCTGTTTGTAGTAGGAAGTGTAGATGAAGATGGGTTTGTAAGAATTATTCAGAGAATAGAGAAAAAAGTTGGCAGAGAAGTAAATTATATATTATGGAATAAGAATGTGTTTTTAAAAAGAGCGAGAAAGCATCATTTACTTAATGAAATCGCTAAGAATCCAATAATAGTGTTAGTTGGAGATGAAGATGAACTCAGAAAAATTATCGGCAAGTAAGATGTGGGAAAAAATAGAAATAAATAAAGAGCTTGTAAAGAAATCCTTGTCATTAGCTGAGCGAGATATTAAAACTGCAAAAAATATTTTTAAGGATAAAGATTATGATTGGTGTTTAGCCATTGCTTATAATGCAATGTTACAAGCAGGCAGAGCTTTGATGTTTTCAGAAGGTTATAGACCTAAAGGTGAGTATAAACATGTTGCTGTTATAGAATTTGTAAAGTCCAGATTTGGTAGAGAGTTTGCAGATCAGATGTTATTCACCTTTAACAAGACAAGAAAGAAAAGGCATATAGCTGTTTATGAGCAGGTTGATATAGTTAGTAAAGATGAAGCAAGAAATGTGTTGAACTGGGCTGAGAAGTTTGTTAACAGAACAAAAGAAATTCTGGAGAAATGATTTTTTTTATTTAGGAATATTAAATAAATATTTATCACCACT
>JBHIEE010000010.1:0-39470 GCA_046760445.1 Candidatus Aminicenantia bacterium | reverse complement strand
ATAAATACTATGTTGACGAAGCTTATGATGCCTTGTTTGTTAAGTCGACTTTAAAAGGCTCTGAATTAATTTATCATCATTTCGACCTCAGAGTAATTGATGGTGCGGTAAATCAATCAGCTTCTTTAACTAATTTAGGTGGGCAGTTCCTGAGTTATCTTCATACTGGTTTGATTAAGGATTATGGTTTGATATTTCTTGTGGGAGCCGCATTATTTTTGGGATATTTATTAATTTAGATGGGCGATGGACGATGGGCGATGGACGATGGGCGATGGACGATGGGCGATGGACGATGGAGGGAGTTGGTAATCGAATTACGGTTTTGGGATTTAGCAGTATTGAGAGTTAAACGATGAGCTTTCCAATATTAAGTTTTATAACTTTTTTCCCTTTAATGGGAGCTATTATTCTAATTTTTATTAATCGAACTAATAAAGAGCTAATCAGATATCTGGCTTTATTATTTACCGTAATAACTTTCATTGCCTCTTTATTTCTGTATTTCAATTTCACTCCTAATTTCACTCAACCTCAGTTTGTTGAAAAATCATCCTGGCTAGGATATGGAATAAACTATTATCTTGGAGTTGATGGACTCAGCCTCTTTCTGGTGCTCCTGACTACTTTCCTAATGCCTTTAGCAATTATCTTTTCTTGGAGAAGCATTCAGGAAAAAGTAAAGGAGTATATGATTTTTATGTTAATGCTTGAAACAGGAATAATTGGTGTCTTTTTGGCTCTAAACCTATTTTTATTTTATGTTTTCTGGGAAGCAATGCTTATTCCAATGTACTTTCTGATTGGAATTTGGGGAGGGAAGCGGCGAATTTATGCCACTATAAAATTCGTGATTTATACTATGTTAGGTAGTCTTTTGATGCTAGTGGCAATTTTTGTCCTTTATTCTGTTTATTACCGGGCAACAGGAGTCTTTTCCTTTAATATTTTTGACTACTATCAATTAATTTTAAATCAAAAACTCCAGATCTGGCTTTTTTCAGCTTTTGCTTTATCTTTTGCCATTAAAATCCCTCTCTTTCCCTTTCACACCTGGCTGCCAGATGCTCATGTTGAAGCGCCCACTGCAGGTTCTGTACTTTTAGCTGGAGTGCTCTTGAAGATGGGAATTTATGGCTTTTTAAGATTCGCCTTTCCTCTTTTCCCCGAAGCATTAATAAAGCTCACTCCCCTTTTAGTCGCGCTGAGCATTATAAGTATTATTTATGGTGGGTTAATGGCTTTAATTCAGAAAGATATTAAATCTCTGGTTGCTTACTCGAGTGTCAGCCATCTGGGTTTAATCATGCTTGCTATTTTAGCATTAAATACAGAAGCACTCGAAGGAGCAATTTATCAGATGATAAATCATGGATTAAGCACAGGAGCTTTATTTTTAATTGTTGGCCTTTTATATGACAGAGCTCATACTCGATTAATTTCAGATTTCGGAGGAGTAAGCAAACAGATGCCTATCTTTTCAGCCTTTTTTATTATTGTTATCCTCTCTTCTATCGGACTTCCTGGGCTGAATGGTTTTATTGGAGAAATATTATGTTTGATTGGAGTTTTTAAAGCCAATAAATTATGGGCTATTTTAGGAGTTTCGACAGTTATTCTCTCTGCTGCTTACCTTCTTTGGATGTTCCAGAGAGTAATGCAAGGGCCAATTAAGAATAAAAATTTTTTAAAATTCAAGGACTTAAATTTAAGAGAAATAATTATTCTCCTTCCAATCATTATTTTAATCTTTTGGCTGGGAATCTTTCCTAATATGTTTTTAAGAAAAATGGATAACTCGGTTAATCAATTATTAAATCAAATTAAAAAAGCTGAACAGTCATTTACTGGTTTGTCCTATTCTTTACCTCGAGGAGAAAATAATGAGCCTCGAAAATAGTCTAATCGCTATTGTCCCTATCTCAATTATAATTATTACTTCTCTTTTAGTCCTTCTTCTTGATGTTTTCTTGAAAAGAGAGGATAAAAATTATTTAGCCTTCATCTCTTTGGCAGGATTGATGCTATCTGGAGCAGTAGCTTTCTCTGTTTGGAATAAAAATCTGACTTACTTTAAGCAAGACTTAATTCTCGATAATTTTTCTTTATTTTTTTTCTTTTTCTTTTTAGTGTCTACTGCTTTAGTCATTTTATCTTCTATGAAATATATTCTTCTCCAAAAAATGAATTATGGAGAATTTTACACTTTATTACTTCTTTCTCTGTCCGGAATAATGATTATCACCTCATCGATGGATCTTTTAGTCATTCTTTTGGGGCTGGAAGTATTAGCTATCTCAAGTTATGTCTTAGCTGGGATAAAAAGAGAAGATGTGCGCTCCTCCGAGGCAGCAATAAAATACTTTCTTTTGGGTGGTTTAGCCAGTGCATTTTTAATTTATGGGCTGGCTCTGCTTTATGGTGCTTCCAATTCCACCCAGATAACCAATATTGTCCACTCATTAACCATAAACAGTAATTTTTCCTTGTTAGCACTGACTGGTTTTGGTCTCTTGATAATTGGCTTTTGCTTTAAGATTGCCTTAGTACCTTTTCATATCTGGACACCAGATGTCTATCATGGATCACCTACTCCAGTAGCTGCTTTTTTCTCTGTAGGTCCAAAAGCAGCAGGCTTTGCTGTTTTTATCAGAATTTTTACTTTGTTTTGGCCTATAAGAATTAACCAAAAAGCTATTTTCCTGGCTTTATGGATAATTGCTCTTTTAACTATAACTGTCGGGAATTTAGTTGCTCTCAGGCAAAAAAACATAAAAAGAATTCTTGCTTATTCCAGTATTGCTCATGCTGGTTATATGTTAATTGCCATTCTTTCTCAAGATAATCAAGGTCTATTATTTTATTTAATTGCTTATTTATTTATGAACCTTGGTGCCTTTGCAGCGATTATTGCTATGAGTAAAAAGGGAGAGGAATATTTAGAACTGGAGGACTATGCTGGGATTGGATTCAAGTACCCCTGGTTAGGAGGCACACTGGCTGTCTTTCTATTTTCCTTGGCTGGTTTTCCTCCTACTGCTGGCTTTTTAGCCAAATTCTATATTTTCAGCTCAGCAGTAAGAAATAATTTAATTAGCTTAACTATGATTGGAATTATAGGCAGTCTTATTTCTGTTTTTTATTATCTGAGAATAGTTGTTTATATGTATATGAAGAGTCCAATCAAAGAGACAATCATTGATATAGAGAATCCTCCTTTATTCTTAGTTTTATTTATCTGTCTCCTGGGAGTTTTTCAACTGGGCATTTTCCCAGGTAATATTCTTTATTGGATCAATCAGGCAATATCTTCTCTTGGAATTTTTTAAACTTAATACTTGTCAGATTCATATGAGTAATACTTGATTTATCTCTATATTTTGTATAAATTTCAATTTAATCTTATAATAAAAAGCACAAAAAGGAGGAATTAATATGACTATTACTATTGATGGACATAATCTTATTATTGAAAAGGTAGTTCAAGTAGCACGAAATAATGAAAAGGTTGAAATCCATCCTGATGCGATGAGTAGAATTAAAAAATGTCGGGATTTATTAGAAAGGAAAATCAAACAAAAAGAAATTATGTATGGAGTAAACACTGGTATTGGCGAGCTATCAGAGGTGATATTAACCCAAGAGCAGGTAGAGCAGTATCAGAGATATTTAATTTACAGTCATGCAGCAGGTTATGGAGAGCCAATTCCTATTGATGCTGTGCGGGCAGCAATTCTCAGCAGAATTAACTGTCACTGTCATGGCCACTCTGGTGTCAGACCAATAGTGGTGGAAACCTTGAAAGAAATGCTGAATCGAGGAGTAACTCCAGTGATGTGTCAAAGGGGATCAGTAGGAGCTTGCGGGGACTTATCTCCTATGGCTCAAATGGCGTTAGTGCTAATAGGAGAAGGAGAAGCTTTTTATAAGGGACAAAGAATGTCTGGTAAAGAGGCAATGGACAGAGCTGGGATCCCTACCATTGTTTATGAAGCTCGTGATGGACTGGCAACTATTAATGGTTCTAATGTAATTACTGGGATGGGAACTCTTCAGATTTATGATGCCGAGCGCTGGTTAAAAACCTCTGAAATCTCAGCAGCTATGACCCTCGAGGTGCTAAATGCTAATATGAAGGCTTACGATGAAAGACTTCATAAAGTTCGTGGTTATCCAGGAGCTATTGAATGCAGCGAAAATATCAGGCGAATTGTCGAAGGTAGTGAGTTGTTGGCCCAAAAAGGTAAAAAAGTCCAGGACGCGTACAGTTTACGCAGCACCCCTCAGGTAGTAGGAGCAGCCAGAGATGCTCTTAAATGGGCTAGGTATATGATTGAAACAGAACTGAATAGTGCGGCTGATAATCCAACATTTTTCCCTGAGGATGAAGAAGTTCTTACTGGCGCCAATTTCCAAGGAACACCACTGGCTTTTGCCTTGGAATTATTAGGAATTGCAGTCACCACAGTTGCAGTTCTATCAGAAAGGAGGCTCAACAGATTGCTGAATCCCAATTTGAGTATGGGACTTCCCGCCTTTTTAACCAAAGGAGCAGGAATGTTCTCTGGTTTAATGCTATCCCAATATACTGCTGGAGCATTGGTCTGTGAGAATAGGGTGCTCAGCCACCCAGCTGCCACAGGTTCAATCCCGGCTGCTGCTGACCAGGAAGATTTTGTTAGTATGGGAATGACTACTGCTATTAAAACTAAGCAAATTATAGATAATGCTCAAGCAGTTATTGCTATTGAATTGATGGCTGGGGCTCAAGCGATTGATTTTAGAAAGCCTCTAAAGTCAGGTAAAGGAGCCCAGGTAGCTTACAATGTTATTCGAAACTATATTAATCGACTGGAAGAGGACCGACCCCTCTATGATGATATTAATAAATTGACAGAGGTAGTTAAGTCAGGAGAAATTCTGGAGGAAGTAGAAAAGGTTATTGGTCCATTGAAATAAGGCAACATTCTAAATCCTTATTTGACTAACCGAGTCTAATGAGCTAAAATTATTCCAAAAATGAAAGATGGATTTAACACTAACGTAAAACATAAAAAGGTTATTTTTCATATTCAAACTCAGGATAAAGGCCTCCAAAACTGTTATATTGAGTCCTTAATTTACATGTCAGGTCAAGTTTTAGCTTCTCGGAGGATACCCTACGCTTCTTTATTGGAAAGTGAGAATTGGGATGCAGAAATCAAAAAGTTAATGGAAAACCAACATCAAGCAATTATTAATGAAGTAAAAGAAGGAAAATTTGACCATTACCTTTCTTTTTCTCAAGAAAAAAATGAAAGCACAACCCTATATGAAACTACTGAAGAAGAATTAGCCAGAAAGATAGAAATAAATTTAGTTAAATTCTCTCCACCTGCCCTTTCCTCTCCCTTTTTTAATATCTCTTTGGAAACAAAAACTGTTGAGCAAGGTAACCCACTTCCTTATGTCGATATAGTAGTTAAGATTATTACTGCCCTGGGAAAAAATTACTCTATTTTTAAGGGTAAGACCGACGATCAAGGGAACTTAACCATGAGTTTAATCATTCCTAAATTTAAGGAAGAAAAATTTGCTATGTCCATAAAAGCCGAAAAACTTGGTTTTTCACCTCAAGAAATAAAAAAGTACCTCAGAAAAAAATAACTCCTAATGCAAAATAAAAAATTATACCTTATTGATGGAAACTCTTTAATATATCGAGCCTATTATGCTATCCGAGGTCTAAGCTCTTCCAAGGGTTTTCCAACCAATGCTATTTATGGTTTTGTCACTATGTTAAAAAAATTAATAGCTGATGAAAATCCTGAGTACATTGGAGTAGCATTTGATGTTAAAGGACCTACTGTGAGACATAAAACTTTTAAAGAATACAAAGCTCAAAGACCTCCTATGCCTGATGATTTAACCACTCAACTCCCCTATATTAAGGAAATTTTAAGAGCCCTAAATATCACAGTTCTCGAGATGAAGGAATATGAAGCAGATGATGTTCTTGGTTCTTTAGCTAAAAAAGCTTCTGAAAAAAATTTTGTCTCAGTGTTAGTTTCTGGGGATAAGGACTTTTTCCAATTAGTAAATGACAAGATAATTATTTATAATCCAGCTAAGGAAAAATATTTTGGGAAAGAGGAAGTCGAAAATTTTTTTGGAGTGAATCCAAAGCAGGTGATTGATGTTTTGGCCTTACAAGGTGACCCGACTGATAATATTCCAGGCATTCCCGGGATTGGAGAAAAAACTGCTAAACAACTAATTAACAAATTTGGCTCGCTTGATAGCTTGATTAAAAATTTGGACAAAATTGACAAAACAAAATTAAAAGAAAGCATAGAGAAAAACCTAACTATTCTGAAGATGAGCCAAGAATTAGTGACCATTAAAACTGATTTAGAAATAGAATTCAATCCAGATCAATTCAAGGTTAAAGAACCCAATTATAATCGAGTAATCCAACTTTTCCAAGAATTAGAATTTACTTCTCTTTTAGAAGAATATTTAAAAGAAAAAAAACTACCTGCTAAGGACTATCGAATCATCTTTAAAGAAGAGGAGTTGGAAGAATTAATTAAAATGATAGAGGAAAAAAAATTTGTTTCTCTTGATAGTGAAACTACTCATCCTTCTCCAGCCAAAGCTGATTTAGTTGGGCTTTCTTTTTCTCTTGAACCCAATAAAGGCTATTATCTTCCTTTGGGCCACCGGTATGTAGGTGCTCCCTCTCAAACAGAAAAGAAAAAAGCTTTAACCCTTCTTGAGAAAGTTATTTCTAATCCGGAAATTAAAAAAATAGGTCAGAATATTAAATATGATTATATTGTCTTAAAAAATAATGGAATTGAATTAAAGGGAATTGACTTAGATACAATGCTCCTTTCCTATCTATTAGACCCCAATCGCCGAAATCATAACTTAAATTACTTATCTCTGAGTTATCTTCAGTACAGAAAAATACCTTATAAAGAGATAGCTGGGACCGGGCAAAAAGAAGTTACTCTCGACCAAGTTGATGTGGAGAAAGTGGCTTTCTATTCCTGTGAAGATGCTGATATAACTCTCCAGTTAAGTTCTATCTTGTTTTCCCAAGTTAAAGAAAAAGGGCTTGAAAAGCTTTATCGAGAGATTGAACTTCCTTTAATAAATGTTTTGGCTGATATGGAAATGACAGGAGTAAAAATTGATAAAGATATTTTAGATCGCCTCTCTAAAGAATTGGAACAGGAACTTAATTACTTAACTAAGAGAATTTATGAATATGCAGGATGTGAATTTAACATTAATTCTCCCCAGCAATTAGGCGAAGTTCTCTTCGAAAAATTAAATTTACCTCGAAGTAAGAAAACCCGAAAAGCAAAAAGTCATTCTACAGATGTTGAAGTCTTAACAGAATTAGCTCCTATTCACCCTGTTCCTAAATTACTTTTAGACTATCGACAGTTAGCTAAACTGAAATCTTCTTATCTGGATAGTCTTTCATCTCTGATTAATCCTAAAACAGGTCGAATTCACACTTCTTATAATCAAACTGTGGCTGCTACCGGAAGATTGAGCAGTTCTGAACCTAATTTACAAAATATTCCTATCAGAACTGAGCCGGGCAAAAAAATCCGGCAAGCTTTTATCCCGGAAAATGGATATTTATTTCTATCAGCTGACTATTCCCAGATTGAACTCAGGATTCTGGCTTATTTATCAGAAGATCCGGCGCTGATTGACACCTTTATCAATGACGAAGATGTTCACCAGAGAACAGCTTTAGAAGTTTTCGGAAAGGAATCTTCATTACTGCCTGAAGAGCAGAGAAGAAGAGCAAAAATAATTAATTTTAGTATAATTTATGGTACATCAGCTTTTTCCTTAGGAAAGGAATTAGGCACTTCTCCTCAACAGGCTCAAGAATTTATAGATAAATATTTTGAAAGATATCCAAAAGTCTATCAATTTTTAAATGAGGTAGTGAGTGAGGCTACAAAAACCGGTTATGTGAAAACCTTATTCGGCCGAATAAGACAAATACCTGAGCTTAAAAGCCCAAATAAAAATATCCAACAGGCGGGGCGAAGGATTGCTCTCAACACTCCTATCCAAGGATCAGCCGCTGACTTGATGAAAAAGGCAATGATTGACCTCTGGCGAGAATTAAAAAATAGGAAATTAAAATCAAGGATGATTCTTCAGGTTCACGATGAATTAGTTCTTGAAGCTAAACCTGATGAGAAAGAAGAATTAGAGTTTTTAATTAAAGAAAAAATGGAAAAAGTCTATCCCTTAAAAGTTCCTTTGAAAGTCAAATTGTCTTGGGGAATAAACTGGGCTGAGACCTAATACATAAATTCTTTTTTGAACAATTCCAGATGAACGAATATGAGGAGGAAAAATGATTGGGCTTATGGCTGATTCTCATGATAATTTGACCAAGATAAAAAGTGCTGTAGAAATATTCAACCAAGAAAAATGTTCTCTGGTCATCCATGCTGGTGACTTTGTTGCTCCTTTCGCTGCCAAAGAACTTAAAAATCTTCAATGCCCTGTTAAGGCCGTCTATGGCAATTGTGATGGTGAAAGATTCGGCCTAAAAAAGGCATTCAATGGTATTGGAGAATTACAGGACTCACCCTTTAGCTTTAATTACAACAATTTTAATTTCTTAGTTCTTCATATTCCTCATCTTCTTGACACTTATGTCGACAGCGGAGAGTACAATATTATTGTCTATGCTCATACTCATAAACCAGAAGCTGAAAAAAAGAAAGATATGATCGTGATTAATCCAGGCGAAACCGGTGGCTGGCTTTCGGACAAGGGGACTGTTGTTTTGTTGGATATCGATGAGCTCTCATGGGTTTTTATTGAATTATAATCTCAGAGACAGGAACTGATGCCCAGAAGAATAAACAGAAGACAGAAACCAGCCTGGCAAAAGTTAAGAAAGCCTATCTCTCCACCTACCAGACCTCATACCTCCAAGAAAGGAAAAAAAGGATATTCCAGAAAAGAGAAAAGCCGGAAAAAAGAATTAGGAGAAAATGATTAAAGGGTTTTCAGAGTCAAAAAGGCTTTCCTGAAGAAGGAGATATATTTCCTATTTATCGGGTCATTGAAAAGCAAAAATTACCCCTCCTTGACTATAAAAATTGGAAAAAATCTTATTAACATTTTCCATTGGATCAAATCCACAATGCAAAAATTTTGTCTCCCGCAGAATTTTTGACTATCTGGATATTAAAGACAAAAAATTATTGACAAAGATTTTTTAAAAGTTAATTTCTCGGCAGATTTAGCTGTTAGTGGTGAACTCCAGCTATCATTTTGTTTTTTCATGATTTCTACCAAGGTTCTTCAATATCTCATGATGACGCTCAGTTGCTAGGTCGCTTGGGTCCCCTTTCTTACAGAAGGAAAACCCTGTTAACTTCCGATTAGGATTTTCGACTACAATCTTACCATTGGCTAACTTCGATTCTAAAACCCGAAGCGCCTCTAAGAATCTTGGCCCTTTTTTTGCTTTATCGTAGAAAGATAGAACACACATATAGTAGAAGAGGTTGTAGCGAAAGAAAGGATACTCAACCTTCATGAACAGAGTACCAATCCCAAAATGACAAGGGCCGAGAGGCCTGCGTGTTACCCAATGATCAAGCAAGAATTCCACTGCCTTATCAAGGCGCTCATCTTGATTGAGAAGATGTGTTAATCTGAAAGCGTCTAAAACGTCCAGTGTTGGGCCAGGATTAGAGATCTATCTTCCCCGCGGAAGCTAAACTTTTTACACCGCCAACCACCATCATTGTGTTGGATCTCAAGTAGGTGATTAAAGGTCCGCTTGAGTCTGCCGTCTGCAGCATATCCCAATCGGCAAAGAATCCTAGCGGAGCAGTATGGCAAGGATATATTGCACCTATTGGTGTCAGTCTGAATCGCCCGTCTTCTCGCCACGAGCTGAGGATTAACTCGGCAATTTCTTTCAACACAAGTTCAGAAAGATCCATTCCTAATTCTGAAAGCATTAGAGCACAGGTAAGAGTAGAGAAAGGGCTTCCTTTGCCTAACCGCCCATCAATGGTGGCCCATAAGTCACCACTGTTCTCATATCGCCTTGATAAAATCGCTTCGACATCTGATAGATACTGCTTTGGTATCGCTATTGTTGTCTGACATCCGTTCCTTAAAAGTGGGGGTTTTGCGCCTAGTGTTTTCGCAGTTGCCGAAGCCCCGAGTACTCGGGGTTTGGGTAAGCGGAGCCGATCAGCAACTGTGTGTTATCTGCCTGTTGCGGGCTTGCATGAATGTAATGCCCTAATTATGCTGCCACAGCTTTGGGACGGGAAACTATAAAAAGAATTAACAAAATTAGATCCACGCCCATGTGGATCCACCAAAAAGTAACAAGCGAACCTAGCATGGCAAGCGTGATAAAGTACGAAACTAAAGCCAATGCATAGCGAAGAATCCCCATATTCATGATGAATTTATATTTCACCGGATCTTTAGATGCGATAAAAAACATTACCCCAAAAACCAACATAAGCGCACCAAAGGGGTGAACATAAACTAAAGCCTCTTCAATATATTCCAGTCCAAAAAAGTTCGCAATCGCTTGGGAACCAAAGAAAGCCGGAAGGCCGCGGAATACGAATTCCACGATGCCTGCGATAATTAAAACTATTCTAGCCATTTTTTCCTCCTTTCTCTTACAAATTTTGTTGAGTTAAATTTGATCTAGCAAGCAAGCCCACAATGGCAGATAACTGGTTGCTTGTGAACTAAAGGTTCGTCTACCCCCCATTTTTTGAAGGGTTTACGAACTTTTAGTTAGGTTATCCATACTAATAGATATGGATTATATGAAAAAGTCATTTTAATTTTTCCCTTCCCCTCCTTTTCGATTCTTATTATATTAGCTATTTGCAAAATACCTAAATTTCTTATTTACATAAAATATAGAGAGATTTTTCTTTTTTGTCAAGGATGCACAGGCTCAACAAAAGTTAAAATATTTTCTTTATCTTTTTTAACTGTCCTTATATCCATCATTTTTCTTCCCAACTTTGTATCTTTAAGCCCTAATGCCAGTATCTTCTTATTTATATTTTCTGAGAGAGGTTACAATTGCCTCTTTGAGATCATCGATTAAGTGAACTATTATTTCTGATTGGTTGACATAAATTTTAAGGCTATATTATACTAATCCCTTATTTTAAATAGGAGAGGAGGTTTTTATGAAAAAAGCTATAATTATGGGAGCAGCGGGAAGAGACTTCCATAATTTTAATGTTTATTTCCGAAATAATAAAAATTATCGAGTGGTAGCTTTTACTGCCACCCAGATTCCAGATATAGAGGGAAGAAAATACCCAGCCGAATTGGCTGGAAATTTATATCCCAAGGGAATCCTAATTTATTCAGAAAAAGACCTGCCAGATTTAATTAAAAAACATAAAATTGATGAAGTTTTTTTCTCTTATAGCGATGTCTCTCACGAATATGTGATGAATAAAGCTTCCTTATGTATGGCTGCTGGAGCCTCATTTGTTTTATTAGGACCAGAAGCCACTATGGTGAAAAGTAAAGTGCCTGTCATATCAGTCTGTGCTGTTAGAACTGGTTCAGGAAAGAGTCAAACAAGTTGCAAAGTAAGTTTAATTTTAAAAGCTAAAGGAAGAAAAGTAGTGATTATCCGTCATCCAATGCCTTACGGAGATTTAGTCAAACAGAAAGTTCAAAGGTTTGCTGACTATTCTGATCTTGATAAGTACGAATGTACTATTGAAGAAAGAGAAGAATATGAGCCTCATATTAAGAATGGAATGGTTGTTTATGCTGGAGTTGATTATCAAGCTATTCTTGATCAGGCTGAAAAAGAAGCAGAAATAATTGTTTGGGATGGAGGAAACAATGACTTCTCATTTTACTATTCTGACTTAGAAATTGTTGTTGCTGATCCTCACCGTCCAGGTCATGAACTTAAATATTATCCCGGTGAAGTTAACTTTAGACGGGCAGATGTAATTATCATTAACAAAATTGAAACAGCAGAAAAAAGAAACATTGATCTAATTAAGCTAAACATTAAAAAATATAATCCTAAAGCAACAGTCATCGAAGCTGCTTCACCTATTTTTCTCGAACAAGGAGAAAAAATAAAGGGAAAGAGAGTATTAGTTATTGAAGATGGACCCACCTTGACTCACGGGGAAATGAGTTACGGAGCAGGAGTTATCGCAGCTAAAAAGTATGGGGCTCGAGAACTAATTGATCCTCGACCATATGCTGCGGGAAGCATTAAACAAACATTTAAGAAATATTCCCATCTCAACACTCTTCTACCAGCTATGGGTTATGGTGAAACGCAAATTCACGAATTGGAGGCAACAATAAATAAAATTGACTGTGACCTGATTATTATCGCCACTCCAATCGACTTGACTAAGTTGATTAAAACAGATAAGCCCTTTTTAAGAGTAACTTATGAACTACAAGAGATTGGCTTCCCTAACTTAGAGGAGGTATTAAAAGAATTCTAATGGCTCAAAAAATTGCTTTAATTGCCTTTGGTGGAAATGCTCTTTTACCGGAGAACCAGCAAGGTCTCCAACATGAACAAATGAGGAATGCCAAGAAGGCAGCAAAATTAATGGTTCATATTGTAAAGAAGGGCTATGAACTAATTATTGTTCATGGAAATGGCCCCCAAGTAGGTAACTTATTAATTCAAATGGAAGAAGCAATAACCAAAGTCCCTCCTTTTACTTTAGAGATATGTGATGCCATGACAGAAGGAAGTATGGGATACATGTTAGAAAAGGCAATCATTAATGAGCTCCGCAAAAACTCCATTGATAAGGAAGTTGCTACCATTTTAACTCAAGTTATTGTTGACCGAGAAGACCCTGCTTTTGAAAACCCAACCAAGCCAGTTGGTCCTTTCTATTCCCAGTATCGAGCTCGAATGTTGAGCCGAGAGAAAAAATGGAAAATGGTTGAAGATGCTGGACGAGGCTATAGAAAAGTTGTTCCTTCCCCTAAACCGATTGACATTGTCCCAAAGAGAATAATTAATGATTTGGTTAGAAAAGGTCGGATAATCATTGCTGTCGGAGGAGGAGGTGTCCCAATAATCATTAACGGCCGTGGTTTGTTCCAGGGAGTAGAGGCAGTTATTGACAAAGACTATGCCTCAAGTCTTCTTGCTCGAGAAGTAAAAGTAGATTTGTTTATTATCCTCACCACCGTGGATCGAGTATATCTAAACTACGGTCAGCCTGATCAAGAAGAGATAAAAGTAATGACTGTTGCCCAGGCTAAAAACTATTTAGCACAAGGCCAGTTTCCCTCAGGATCAATGGGGCCTAAAATAAAAGCGGCTATTGAATTTATTGAAGGAGGAGGAAAGGAAGTTTTAATCACTTCTTCTAATAAATTGAAAGCAGCGCTAATAAATAGAGCTGGAACGAGAATCGTGCCTTAGAATAAGCTCAGATAGTGTCAAAAATAACATGATATTATGAAAACCACAGAGAACACAGATGAATAAAAAATCCGAAGCACGAAATCCGAAATTCGAAACAATCTCAAATGATCGAAATCCAAAATCCAAAACAAAGAAATTATGTAATTTAGGAACTCGGGCAATATTGTTTGGAACATTTGAAAATTTGTCCCGAGTGCTCGGGATGTTTCGGACGAAAAGTCCCGTGGGGACCTCGTCCCTTTACGGGATTTCGATATTCGGATTTCGAATTTAGTAAAGCAAGTGGCCTCTGTGGTTAAATTTGACAACACTTAAGCTCGTTCGTGGAGGAAAAAATGCAATTGACTGATTTTATCTCAATTAATGATTTAACTATTTCTCAATTCGAGGAAATAATCTCTTTTGCTGAAAAGCTCAAAAAGAATCCAAAAAGATATCATCAAGCACTAGAAGGGAAAATTTTGGCTATGATTTTTGAAAAACCATCTTTACGAACCAGAGTAACTTTTGAAGTGGGAATGCTTCAACTTGGTGGAGAGGCAGTCTATCTCAGTCCGAGCGATATTCAGATTGGAAAACGAGAATCAGTGGCTGATGTCGCCCGTAACTTAGAAAGATGGGTAGATGGAATAATAATTCGAACTTTTGCTCATCAAAATGTTATAGATTTAGCCAAAAATACCCAAATCCCAGTAATTAATGGATTAAGTGATTTGCTTCATCCTTGCCAATCGATGGCAGATTTTTTAACTTTAAAAGAAAAAAAGGGTATATTAGAAGGCTTAAAATTAGCATATATTGGAGATGGCAACAATGTAGCTCATTCTTTGATTTTTGCCTCCTCTAAATGTGGAGCCAACATTTCAATTGCTTCTCCACCCGGGTATGAGCCCAAAAAAGAAATTATTGATTTGGCTAAGAAAGAAGCAGATAAATTTGGTTCCTATATCAAATTAACTCATAATCCAGAAGAAGCCGTCCTGGAAGCTGATGCTGTTTATACTGATGTTTGGGCTTCAATGGGTCAGGAACAGGAAAGGGAAAAAAGATTGAAAATTTTTCCACCCTATCAAGTGAATAGAAAACTAATGTCTGCTGCTAAAAAAGATGCTATTTTTATGCACTGTCTCCCAGCCCACCGGGGAGAAGAAGTAACTGACGAAGTAATTGATTCTCCTCAGTCAGTAGTTCTTGATCAAACAGAAAATAGACTTCACGCTCAAAAGGCAATTATGATATTATTAATGTGTGAAGAGAGTAAAATAAAATGACGGATAAAAAAACTTTAGAAATAACACCGAAAGATTTAGTCTTTATTATAAGCTTATTAAAAAAGGAAAAAACTCCTCTTCCTCTCGGGGATCTCGCTCTTAAATTAGCTTACCATAAAACAGCTCCTCAGCGAAGTCAACCAATAAAAATCTATAATCCCTTTTGTGACTATGAACCCGGTGATTTAATTTACAAGTATTATGATGAACTATTAAATACTAGTAGTCGAGGAACAGAACATTTTATTGGTGGAGTGGCTCTCAAAGTAATCAATAAAACTTTCTTTAAAAACTTTAACTGCCAGATGTTAGAAGTAGATTACGAAGGAGGAGGCCTTTTTCGAAAATACATCGATTATATGAAAAAGACCAAAACCCAGGTGTTGATCCCTTGTAATATGGAAGGTAAATCAGAGCCAATCAAATTCTTAGACAAAAAGGATGACCCCAGGAAAGAAGAACTCCCTATGAGGAAAAATGAATTTGCTCTTCTTGAGACAAAATTAAAAGCTTCCCTTTCGAAATCCGATAAATTTTTTGGTTGGAATAATTACTGGTATTTAACAGAAGAAAAAGAAACGCTTGACGAAAAAAAGATTTCTCAGATTGAAGAGTTCTTAGCAAAAAATAAGAGCTCGATGAGAACTAAAGAACTTGTTGAGAAATACTTTTCCACTCCTGAATCAGAGAATAATTTTTACTCACTTTGTTTGAGCCTAAATCACCTATTCGAGAACAAATATAAGAAAAAATTCATCTTGGTTTCTCCTGATGATTGGGGGAAGTGGAATTTAAAGGAAAATTTAGAGTCTTTGAAAGAAAATTTACCATTGAGTGCTCTACCTGTCAAAATGCCAGATATAGAAATAAATAGAAAAGAGATCCAAGAAAAATTTAAAAATATTGGTATTCAAAAGGAAAAATCTTTTCCCTATAAATTCCATCTTACCTGGCGAGAAGTTTTATCTGGTGGAATAAGAATCCTTCAAGAATTACAAAAATATTTTTCCAATTACAGAGAATTTCTTTTTATAGATAAAGAAGATGATAAAGAATATCTGGTTTATTACTACCCTTCTTCTGGATATCTATTAGGGTTAAAAGAATTATTTGAAAAAAATAGCGTGATTCAGGGGACAAGTCTTATTGTGGAGCATGAAGAAAGGAACAGATTCAGTTTTTCAATAAAGAAAGCCAAGAAAAAATTCTCCTTTACCAAAAAAGTATATAACTGGAAAGAAGATAAAATTTTATCTACTAATCAAGAGATGGTCAGCTTTTGTGCAGTAAATAAGATTATCTATCTGGAGGAAGGAGTCTTTAAAAAATTAGATGAACTTTATGCTCAAAGAGATGAATTGAACTTGCTTGAATTACTTCATCTAATATTTAAATCCTTCGGCTTAGAAGAAGAACAATACAAACTTCATTATTCACGAGCTTATCATCTTGTTGAACTCCTCAGAGTAACAACCCTTGAAGAAGTAGAAACTGTCCTTTTGAGCCTTCCTGAATTCTTTCCCTCTGAGAAAGAAATAGGAATGTTTCATTTAGATTTGAATAAAATTGTGAAAGAAGAGGAAATCGTTGAAGAAAAGATTGAGGAAGAGGGGGAATTAATTGAAGAAAGAAAAATTGCTGGTAAAGAAATGAGGGTAGTTGAGGAAATTCCTGAATTAGAAAAAAGGGAGAAAGTTCCACCTTTAGTTGAAGTAAAAACTCCACCCAAAGAAGAAGTTACGCCCACATTGGAACCCCTTAAGAAAAAACCAAAAAAACCGAAAGAAGTAAAACGAGAAAAAGATATTCCTCGTAAAATGAAAAAAGGAATTAAAAAAAGAATAGAGGAAAAAATTGTATGGGAAGAATCTGAAGAAGAAGTAATTTCTATTTTACATAAAAAACGAGAAGAAGTACCAATCGAAGAAAAAAAAGAAGAAGAAGTCCCTGGAGTTACCTTCCAAGAGAAGGCCAAATTTGGTCTTTTTGCCCAAAAACTCCAACAGGCACTTAAAAAAGAGAAAGAGCAGGAGAAAAAGGAGAAAAAATAACTTTTTTAAGTGCTGCTGTGCTGCAGTTCTGCAGTGTTGCGGTGAGTTATGAGCAGCACTGCAGCACTATTTTTATATTTTTGGTATGTCATTTTTATCTTTGATTTTTAAATTTTGATTTTTTAAAGAATTTCTCGATAATCTCCTCTCCTCCTGGTTATTCTTAATTGATCTAATAGCTCCAGTAAGGGAATAGCATACTTTCGACTTAAATTAGTCATTTTTTTAAAATCTGACACTGTTATTTTCTTTCTATTTTGCTTTTTCAATTTCCAAATTAACTCATCTATCCAGTGGGAATGGACAAAATATCCATTCTTCACCTCAACAATTTTATTTCTTTCAGTTAAAAGGTGAATAAATTCATCTAATTTTCTATTGGATAAATTAAATTGATTCTTTATTTCCTCCAAAGAAAGAGATACAAGCTTTCCCTGATAATACAATTTTTCCAGTCGCCTTAAGATTTTTTCTTCTTCAGTGGAAGGGGCTATTTTGAAATCAGCTAATGCAATATACTCTTCTGCTATCTTAACTTTATTCTGAGCAATTGCTTTTCTCAAGATTAGCTGAAAAATATCCTCTCTTCTAATATTGAGTCTTCTTTTCAATTTATCTTTAGTCATCCCACTCCCTAAAGGATTCCTCTGATGATATTCCTTTAGTAATTTTACTAACTTGTCCGACAAAAACTCAAAAGTTCTTTCTGCTAAAATAAAAAGAGGGAAAAAAGAAATAGTTTTTATTTCCCCTTTTTCTTCTAACTGGAGACAAATTTTCTCTAAAACATTTCTCCTAATCCCAGAGAATCCAATCATTTCTTTTTCTGTTAAACCTTCTCTGCCCCGAGATTCTACCAGGGCCAAAATCATTTCTTCTTTGTCTCCTTTTAGCCTTTCTAAAAATTCCAATTTTTTCCTTTTAACTCCAAATTCATCAGGAAAAGGGTTAAGAACAACTCCTGATCCAATCTCAACTTCCTTTTCCGTTTCCTTAATTTTAAATTTATCTTTCCATTTAAAAGGAAAAGTTCGAATAGAAACTATTAAGGCTAAATCTGATTCTCCAGATTTAATTATCTTTTTATTAGTCAGATAAACAGTTGATCCAGCTTTCACCGAACTGAATTCGACTTTTATTTTTTGTTCATTTTCTATCTGACCGTGACAAACTTTAATTTCACTTTCAAAAATATGAGTTTTGCTATCTTTCATATTTGATAGTGCTTTAAATCAGCCAAATCTGGTTTAATAAATCCCTCCCGTCCCAATAGACCATAACTATATTTTTTAACTAACTCTACTCCTGGTTGATTAAAGGCATCTAAATTCAGCATTTCTCCAGCCAAAGCAGTTTGCATTTCGAGAAGATAAATAAACTGTCCTACAAAATATGGATTTATTTCTGGAAGGAGAAAAGTCAGGCTTGGTTTATTATTCTTAGCTAAAGCCATTTCCGTGGCTTCTTTCTCAGCTAGAAAAACTTGACTTAAATACTTCCCTTCTAAATATTCGCTCGAAGAATATTTAGGAAAAAAATGGGGTGTTTTGTCATCTTGGCTAAACTTTTTTACTTGCCAGAAAGTAATAATTTTATCTGAAGGACCTTCAATATAAAGCTGGAGTTGAGAATGCTGATCTTTAGTTCCCAATACCCTGACGGGCGTCTGACCCCAGTTAACTTCTTCTCCTCCACGATTATATCTCTTCCCAAGACTTTCTGCCCAAAGCTGACAGTACCATTCAGCCAACTTTTCCAGATGAACAGAATAAGGCATAATTACCTGAATATTCTTTCCTTTTTTAAAAAACAAAATTAAAAGTAAAGCGGAAAAAAGAGCCTGGTTTTTATTATACCTTTCAGAGCTGAGTTTATTTTTTATCTCTTTTGCTCCTCGAACCACTTCCTCTGGATTAACATTGAAAAAGGATAGAGGAAGAAGTCCCACAGGAGAAAGAACAGAGTATCTTCCCCCCGTACCTGGAGGAAAAGGAAAAATATCATATCCTTCTTGACGAGCAATCTTCACTAAATCTCCTCTATCTGGGTCAGTAATAACTACTATATGTTTTTGATATTCCTTTTTTCCCAACTCAGAAATGAATTTCTCTTTTAGAATTAAAAAATTAGTCAAAGTCTCAGTCGTTGAGCCAGATTTACTGACAACAATAAATAAGCTACGGGGTATACTTATTAACTCAAAAAGAGAATAAATCTGGTTCGGATCAATATTATCCAAAACGAACATTCTTGGTTTATTTCTTCGCTCTTCTCTTGAGAAGAAGTTATAATAATAGGGCATTAACGCTTGGAACAGAGCATCTGTCCCTAAGGAAGAACCACCAATTCCAACAACCACCAGATTGTCAATCTGATTCGCTCGCTGGCGGCCATAATCAAACCATCTCTTCACATCTTCTAAATCTGGAAGAAGGGTAAAACCCGGCTTCAGATGATTTAGATTTATCAAAGCACTTTGAGCTAAGGAAGAATAAGCCTCTATCTCCTTTAGGTGCAATCCGTTTTTCTCATCAATCGGTGGAGTAAGAGAAAAGGTAAAATCAAGTATTATCTTTTCTTTTTTCACTTTTCTTTTCCTTTTAAGGTGAGAAAAACCCTTCTTCGATATGGATCTACTAAAGCTAAAACCACTTCAACTCGATCTCCTAGACGATATATCTTACCTTTCCTTTTTCCTTTCAAAACTCGATCTGATTTCTTAAAATAAAAATCATCTCTCAAATCAGTATAATGTATTAATCCTTCAACAAAGTACTCATCAAGCTCTACCACTAAACCTTGTTTAGTAATATCAACTATTGTACCAGTAAGCTCATCGCCTAATTTTGACCTTAAGAATCTAATTATCCGCCATTCAATTAAGTCTCTTTCAGCTTCTTCAGCATTTCTTTCTGTCTGAGAACAGTGCTCAGCTATCTCTTCTAACCCAAAATCCTTTACTTCTCTATTCTTAATGGCTTTCTTCAATATCCGATGAACAACCAAATCAGGATATCTCCTTATTGGTGAAGTAAAATGAGTATAAAAATTTTTAGCCAGCCCATAATGACCAATATTACTCACTGTGTAACGAGCCAGAGGTAAAGATTTTAAAATTTGAAGAGAGATAAACTTCTGTTCCGGTTTTCCTTGAACCTGATTTAAAATTCTTTGTAAATCCGAGGAACTTATTTCTTTTCTTTCATTCAGCTTAAATCCAAACCGCATAAGTAACTCTTTCAGTTTTTCTATCTTGGCTGGAGATGGTTGTTCGTGAACACGGTAAATTAAAGGATAATTTCTTTCCGTAAGAAAAGTGGCAACAGTTTCATTTGCCGCCAACATAAATTCTTCAATAACCTGATGGGCTTCATTCTGTTCTGATTTGGCAATGGTGGAAAGAGTTCCTTCTCGGTAGATTAATTCCGGCTCAAAAAGATCAAAATCTAAACTTCCCTCCTTGACTCTTTTCGCTCGCAACACCCGAGCCAATTCTTTCATTAGCATAAAATTATCTACCAAAGAGGAGTATCTTTTTCTTTCCTCTTCATTTCCTTCAAAAATTTCATAAACAGAAGTGTAAGTCATCCTAGCTGAACTTTTTATCACTGAAGGAGTGAATTTATATCTTACTCTTTGGCCCTCTTGGTCAAATTCCATTAAAACAGAAAAAGTAAGCCGAACCTCATTTGGTTTAAGACTGCAAATTTCATCTGACAATCTCTCCGGCAACATAGGAATAACCATTTCAGGGAAATAAACGCTATTTCCTTGAATGAATGCTTCTCGGTCTAAAAATGTTCCTGGTCTGACAAAATAAGAGACATCAGCAATATGAACCCCTAAGAGATAATGGCCGTCAGATAATTTCTCAACACTAACCGCATCGTCAAAATCTTTTGCCGTCTCCCCATCAATAGTGACAATTGTTTTTTCCCGAAAGTCTTCTCTTCCGACTAAATGCTCTTTCCCGATTTTACGAGGAATGTTTTCTGCTTGTCGTAAAGCTTCTTTAGAGAAGCGAGTGTTAAGATTATATTTTCTGACAATTACTTCTAAGTCAACTCCAGGCTGATCCGGGTAACCAAATACTTCGGTCAGTTTTCCTCTTAAGCCTTTAATTAACTTAGCTTCAACGATCATTCCCGGTAAAGGATTAAAAGGAGCAACTGTATCCAAAGCAATCTCTCTTGAAATTTTAGGATCAAGAGGAATTATATAGAGCCTATTCAATCGCTGCTCAAAAAAGCCAATTATTCGTTCATTCTTCCTTTCCACAACCCGAATGACCCTTCCTTCTCGTTTCCCTTTCCTTCCCCGATCCTGACAAACAACTTCTACTATATCACCATGAAGAGCATCTTTTGATTTTCGAGGAGGAATAAAAATATCCTCGTTCTTACCATCCTCAGGAACCACAAAGCCATATCCATTCGGGTTGGCAGAATATCTTCCTTTAATAATTGATTCTTTCTCAGAAACAAAAAACCTATTACGAGAAGCTTTAATTATTCCTTGTTCAAGCATTTCTCTTAGAACTCGGGATAATTCCCTCTTCTCTTTATTGGATAAATTCAAGTCCCTCAGTAACTGTTTCTTACTGAATCCTTTTTTTCGCTGCTTTAAAAATTCAAAAACTTTTTCTCTCATATTTTGACTCACTTACCAAACAATAATATCTTACCATCTTCTCTAAAGTCAAATAACTCTCTCTAAGTTCCAGTATCCGAATTTTTCAAATTCCGATATTGGGTAAAAAATGTAATATTCCTTTATAAACAACAAGATAGTCAGGGGAAGAAAGTTTGAAATCAGAGGTTTCTAAAAAGGTTAAAATGAAAACAGGTGTTTCATATGGGGTTTTAGGGGGGGTATTCCCCTGACTATCTTGGATTAGAACGATCTTTAACTATTCTTGATTTTTCAAGACCTAAAGTGTATATTGAATTCTATGATTTGAGGATTTTCAAAGCCGAAAACTTTCGATTTATTAAGGAGGTAAAAGTAAATGACCACTAAAAAATACGTTTACTTTTTTGCTCAAGGCCAGGCTGAAGGAAATAAAGAAATGAAAGATATTCTCGGAGGAAAAGGTTCAGGATTAGCTGAAATGACCAACGCTGAATTCCCTGTTCCTCCAGGATTTACTATTTCCACTGAAGTATGCAATATTTTTTATCAAAATAAAGAAAAAATTCCCCTAGAAATTATAAAGGAAATTTTTGATAATCTGAAAAAATTAGAAAAAGTCAATAATAAAGTATTTGGCGATAAAGAGAACCCCCTTCTCCTTTCTGTTCGCTCCGGAGCAAAATTCTCTATGCCTGGGATGATGGACACTATTCTAAATTTAGGCTTAAATGACCAGACCGTTGAAGGCGTAGCAAGAAAAACAGGCAATCGGCGATTTGCTCTGGATAGCTATCGTCGATTCATTCATATGTTTGGAGACGTAGTTCTTGATATCCCCAAGCAAAAATTCGAAGAAATCCTTTCCAAAATTAAGGAACAAGCAGGAGTAAAATTTGATCATGAATTATCAGAAAAAGACCTGGAAAAACTTATTGAAGAATACAAGGATTTAGTTAAAAAACAAACAAGCCAGGATTTTCCTCAGGATACTTCTCTTCAATTGAAAATGGCGATTGAAGCTGTCTTCAAATCCTGGTACAATCCTCGAGCCATTACCTACCGCAAATTAAATAACATACCTCACAATTTAGGAACAGCAGTCAATATCCAGACCATGGTTTTCGGAAATTACGGAGAAGATTCAGCCACAGGAGTAGGCTTTACCAGAAATCCAGCCACAGGAGAAAAAGAATTTTATGGTGAATTTTTGACCAATGCACAAGGAGAAGATGTTGTTGCTGGAGTAAGAACCCCTCTTCCTCTTACTAAGTTGAAAGACATTATGCCTGAAGCTTATAACCAGCTTAAAGAAATCACTGATAAATTAGAAAAACACTATAAAGATGTTCAGGATTTCGAGTTCACCATTCAGGAAAAAAAGCTCTATATGCTTCAGACAAGAAGTGGAAAAAGAACAGGACTGGCTGCAGTAAGGATCGCAGTTGACATGGTAGAAGAAGAAATAATTTCTGAAGAAGAAGCTCTCCAGAGGGTTGAACCTCAGGCTCTAAATCAGCTTCTCCATCCTATTTTTGATCCAAAAGAAAAAGAAAAATATCCAGCTGTCGCCAGAGGGCTGGCTGCCTCTCCAGGAGCAGCCACTGGTCAAGTGGTCTTCACTGCAGACGAAGCAGTAAAATGGGTTCAAAAGAAAAAAGGAGTAATTTTAGTCCGAGCAGAAACCTCTCCAGACGACATCCATGGTATGAGTGTTTCCCAGGGAATTTTAACTGCTGTAGGGGGAATGACTTCTCATGCAGCTATTGTTGGTCGTCAGATGGGTAAACCCTCTGTTGTTGGGTGTGGAGAATTGAAAATCAATGAAAAAAATAAATTTTTTGAAATAAAAGATAAAACAGTTAAGGAAGGAGACTGGATTTCGATTGACGGAACCACGGGAGAAGTAATCTTAGCCCATCTCCCCACAAAACCCTCTGAAATTCTTCAAGTTGTTGAGGGAAATTTAATTCCAGAGGAGTCTCAAATTTATCAATATTTCTCCAAACTTCTTTCTTGGGCAGACAAAGTGAGAAATTTAAAGGTAAGAGCCAATGCTGATACTCCTCGCGATGCCAGGATTGCTTACTTTATGGGAGCAGAAGGAATTGGACTTTGCCGAACAGAACATATGTTTTTTGCTGAAGATAGATTACCTTTTATGAAAAAAATGATTTTAACCGAGAGTGAAAAAGAAAGGAGAAAAGCTTTAGAGAAATTACTTCCTTTACAAAGAGAAGATTTTTATGAATTATTCAAAGAAATGAAAGGTTACCCAGTGACTATCCGCACTCTTGACCCTCCTTTGCATGAATTCCTGCCTTCAAAAGAAGATTTGTTAGTAGAAATTACCACTTTAAAACTTAAGGACAGAGAGAAAAATCGAAAAAAAATAGAACAGCTGGAAAAATTACTCCACCGAGTGGAAGCTTTATTCGAATTTAATCCAATGTTAGGTCACAGGGGATGCAGATTGGGTATTACCTATCCCGAAATCACTGAACTTCAAGTTAAGGCGATCTTTGAAGCAGCTTGTAAATTAGCTCAGGAAGGAGAAAAAGTTGTTCCCGAAATTATGATACCTTTGGTTGGTCATGTCAATGAGTTAGTCCAGCAAAAAGAAATTGTAGAAAAAGTTGGTCGTCAGGTAATAGAAGAATATGGGGTGAAAATCGATTACACTATTGGAACAATGATTGAAATCCCAAGAGCAGCTATTACTGCTGACCAAATAGCACAGGTAGCTCAATTTTTCTCTTTTGGAACAAACGATTTAACTCAAACTGTTTTTGGTATTTCCCGAGATGATGCCGCCAAATTTCTTGCTGCCTACTTGGAGAAAGGAATCTGGGGAAGAGACCCATTTGAAACAATAGATCAAGAAGGGGTTGGAGAAGTAATGAAAATTGCTGTGGAAAAAGGAAGAAAAACACGATCAGAATTAAAGATAGGTATTTGTGGAGAGCATGGTGGAGAACCACAGTCAGTCAATTTCTGCCATCAGATTGGTCTGGATTATGTCAGCTGCTCTCCTTTCCGAATTCCCATTGCTCGACTAGCGGCTGCTCAGGCTGCTTTAGCTGACCATTCCTAAATTTTTATCCTTTAATTTAAGCTTTATAAGATGTTGTTTCAAAATCCAAAATTTCTTATAATAATTAAAAAAGAAAATGTTTCATCCAATCTACTTGGAGATATATCGCAGAGGAGAATTACCTGAAAGAATTGAAAAAGCATATGAAATTTTAAAAGATTGCTCTCTTTGTCCCCGCAACTGTAAAGTAAACCGACTTCAGGGAGAACGAGGAATCTGTAACGCAGGAGAATTACCAACTATCTCTTCCTATAGCCCTCATTTTGGAGAAGAAAAACCTTTGGTTGGGATTCATGGTTCTGGGACAATTTTTCTCACTTACTGCAATTTAAGATGTATTTTCTGTCAAAATTACTCAATCAGTCATTTGGGGGAAGGAAAAGAAGTTTCTTACGAAAGATTAGCTCAAATGATGATCGAACTTCAGAAGATGGGCTGTCACAATATTAATTTTGTGACACCAACTCATTTTGTTCCTCAGATCTTAAAAGGATTACTCATAGCAATAGAAATGGAATTATCCATTCCTCTTGTTTATAATAGTAGTGGCTATGATTCAGTCGAAACTTTAAAGTTATTGGAAGGGATATTTGATATTTATATGCCAGATTTTAAATATGCTCATCCAGAAGTAGCTAAGAAATATTCTAAAGCTCCAGATTATCCTGAAAGAGCTAAAAGAGCCATTGAGGAAATGCATCGTCAAGTAGGTGATTTGGTAATAGATGAAAAGGGAATAGCTCAGAGAGGACTCTTAATCAGACATCTTGTTTTGCCCGAAGGATTGGCAGGAACAAAAGAAGTGATGCGCTTTTTAGCTCAGAAAATTTCAAAAAATACCTATGTTAACATTATGGATCAATACTCTCCTTGCGGTGAGGTTTATTCTGATTCTTCTTTAAACAGAAGGGTTACTCACCAAGAATATGAAGATGCTTTAAAAACCGCTCAGCAAGAAGGAATACATCGGCTCGATGATAGACAAAAAAGAAGAATAATCTGGTGGATTTAAGTTTCTTCTCAAATTTCCTCAATCACTTTAATAGGAGAAGGTGATTTCTTTTTTAACTCATTGACCGCTGAGCCAAAAAGAAAACGTGATAGCTCTGTTCTTTTGGCTCGGGTTAAGATAACCTGTTTAGGTTTCTCCTTTTTAATAATTTTCAGACATTCTTTAACAAACTCTCCTTGGGTGATAATTGTCTGACATTCAATGTTCATTGATCGAGTAGACTTTCTAATTTCTTCCAACTGCTCCTTCCCTCTTTCTCGATATTCTTTTAATATCGCATCTACCACCTGTTTACTCGGTTTCTCTCCCATAAATCCCATATCTATCAGTTTTTCAAAAATTAATTTTGGTAACCCAGGATCAACAATAAAAAGGACAATTAATTTAGCTGATTCCTTCTGGGCTAAATCTAAAGAGTATTCAATTGTTCTTGGGGACTGCCTGGTGGTTGAGAGCGCTAAAACAATTGTTTCCATTTTACTTTTTATTATACTTCTTATTATACCTTAAAAGGTCAGACCTATTAAAGGCCAGTATATTAGTATCATTAAAACAAATATTAACCAGGAAATAAAATTTAAGACTAAGCCAGCCTTAACAGCATCTGAAATTCGGTAATATCCAGCAGAATAACAAATTGCATTAGGAGGAGTTCCCATTGGCAAACAGAAAGCTAATCCTGCTGGAACAGCAATAACATAAACCATAATAATTGGATTAACTCCATGAGCCTGCCCTAAAGCGAACCCTAAGGGTAATAGTATTGCCACGGCAGCAGTGTTACTGATTCCTTCTGTCAAAAATTTAGCAATAAAACTAATCAGTAAAACAAGAGAAAAAGAAGTCAAAGTAAATCTTGAAAGCAATGTAAGGGCAAGCCATTCAGCTGCTTTGGTCTGGGCTAAAGCTGAGCCTAAAGCGATTGCTCCTCCATACATCAAAATTACTCCCCAGTTAACATACTCTTCTATTTCCTTCCAATGTACGACATCAAAAACAAAAAGAGAAATAGCTGATAGAATAGCGATGATGGCTAATCCCAAATAATTCGACAGGGTGATCCAACACAAAATGGTCACAAGCATAATAATCCCAACAATCTTTTCTTCTTTTGACATTGTGCCCAATCGGTTAATCTTTTGAGTCAATATCTCTTCAGCAGCAGATATATCTTTAATATCAATCTTAAAGAAAAAACGAATAATCAAATAGGCAAAGCCAAGCATTACAATGACAATAGGAACAATAGCAATCATCCATTCCAAAAAGCCAATTTTCATTTTATAATCCTCATATAAAATCCCTATAGCTAAAGGATTCCTTGCTCCTCCTAAAAAAGTAGCCACTCCCCCAATGACTGCGCCCCAGGCTAATGATAAAAAGATTGCCTTACCATAAATGCTTTTGTCGGGTTCAAGTTTCAAACTATCAGCTATTTCCAAGATAATAGGAAACATTAAAGCAGCGACCACATGTTCGGGCATCCAAAAAGCCAAAAAAGCGGAAGATAACAATATACCCATTAAGAGGCGCTTCGGGCTTTTTTTGAATTTAGTGAGAAAAAATAAGGCTAATCGAGTACTTAATCCAGAGCTCATTAAAGCTGCTGCCAGGATAAAAGCTCCTAAAATGAAAAATACAGCATTGTTACCAAATAAGGAATAGGCTGTTTTTGCGTCCAGAACATTTAACAAAGGAAGCAAAACAATCGCCAGAAGGCTGGTGATAGAGAGTGGGATAACATTAGTTACCCAGAGAATAAGACATAAAGAAAAAATGGCTAAAGCTTTCTGGCCTGGAATAGAAAGTCCTTCTGGAGTGGGTAAAAGTAGAATTCCAATAAAGATAATCAAAGTGATTAACAAAATTAAATATCGCCATTTAATCATGTAAAATCCTTTAACCTCTAAAATCTACCCGAACTCGAAGCTTAAGTCAATAAAAGCTTGACTCTATGTTATCTTTACCCATGTCGGGGTTTTCATATAACTCGTAATTATTTGCTTTTTTTGTTTCGGTCATTGTCCCGAGCACTCGGGATTGGAATTTATTTGGAATTTGTGGTTTGGGATTTGGAATTTCGCAGGTTCTTCCTCTCCTTGACATAACTTATTTTTTAAATTAAATTAGATAGTGAATTATAAGTAAGACTAATTAGAAAATGATTAAATCAACAACAATTATTTGCATTCGTCATCAAGGAAAAGTTGCCTTAGCAGGAGATGGACAGGTCACTATCGAAAGCATAGTATTAAAGCGAACGGCCAAGAAAATTCGTCGCCTCCATAATGACCAAATCCTAGCGGGATTTGCTGGAGCTACCTCAGATGCTTTTGCCTTATTTTCCCGATTTGAAACTAAATTAGAAGAATATAGAGGAAATTTGGCTCGAGCCTCAATCGAATTAGCCAAAGATTGGCGTCTCGATAAAGCTCTTCGCCGTCTTGAAGCTTTAATGATTGTCGCTGATAAAGAAAAATCTTTTTTAATTTCTGGCACTGGTGATGTCGTTGAGCCAGATGATGGAATATTGGCTATAGGTTCAGGAGGAGCCTATGCCTTGGCTGCAGCAAAAGCTCTTTTAACTCATACTAATTTATCTGCCAAAGAAATAGCTTTAACAGCGATGAAAATCGCTGCTGAAATATGCATCTATACTAACAACCACATTGTAGTTGAGGAATTGTAAAATGCCTATTTTTCTTCCTGAATCAATTGAAAAATATTCTGAACAATTTAAAGAAATAGAACTGACTCCAAAACAAATTGTTGCTGAATTAGACAAATATATAATTGGTCAAAAAGAAGCCAAAAAAGCAGTGGCGATCGCTCTTAGAAACAGATTCCGAAGAAGAAAACTTCCCCCTGAATTAGCAGATGAAGTAGCACCGAAAAACATTTTAATGATTGGCCCTACAGGAGTAGGAAAAACAGAAATATCTCGGCGTTTAGCTAAACTAACCTCATCTCCTTTTATTAAAATTGAAGCCAGTAAATTTACTGAAGTGGGTTATGTGGGAAGAGATGTTGAATCAATGATAAGAGATTTAACTAACTTAGCTGTAGATATGATTAAATCTGAAAAAATGGAAGAAGTAAGAGAAAAAGCAGAAAGAAATGTTGAGGAAAAAATTTTAGATATCTTACTTCCTCCTCTGAGAAGAAGACCAAATGATATTCTTTCTGAAGAAGAACACACCAGATTCCGAAGCACCAAAGAAAAGCTGAAAAAACAGTTAAGAGCGGGGCTTTTAGACGATCGGAAAATAGAAATTGAAATAAAAGAATCGACTATCTCACCTCTTGAGATTTATTCAAGCTCAGGAATGGAAGAAATCGGAATCCATATTCAAGAAATCTTTCCCGGCTTTTTCGGTGGAAAAACAAAAAAAAGAAAAGTCAAGATAAAAGAAGCAAGAACTTATCTATTAGAAGATGAACAAAAAAGATTAATTGATATGGAAGAAGTAGCTCGGTTAGCTCGTGAAAGGGTGGAACAATCAGGAATAATTTTCTTAGATGAAGTAGATAAGATAGCCGGGAGGGAAACTGGTCATGGTCCTGAAGTGAGCCGGGAAGGAGTTCAAAGGGACTTATTACCAATAATTGAAGGGACCACCGTTAACACTAAATATGGAATGATTAGAACTGACCACATTCTCTTTATTGGAGCCGGAGCTTTTCATGTCTCCAAACCCTCTGATTTAATTCCTGAACTCCAGGGAAGATTTCCCATAAGAGTAGAGTTAAGGTCCTTAGGTAAAGAAGAATTCATTCGGATTTTAGTTGAACCAGAAAATGCTTTAACTAAACAATATAGCGCCCTAATAGAAACAGAAGGAATCGAGGTCACCTTTACTCAAGATGCCATTGAGGAAATCGCTGAAAGTGCAGAAAAGGTCAACGAGGAAATGGAAAATATTGGGGCAAGAAGACTTCATACTATTATGGAAAAAGTGATGGAAGACATCTCATTCGAGGCACCTGAGCTTTCAACTAAAAAAATTGTTATTGACCGAGAATATGTCAAGGAAAAACTCGAGGGAATAATAAAAGACCCCGACCTGAGCAGATTTATTCTGTGATATTCTTTATGAAAAAAAAGTTAATTATTTTAGGATTTCTCTTCTTAATTTTTATCTCTTGCGGCCGGAAAGCACCTCTTCTCCCGCCAATAATTAGAATTCCTCAAGAAGTAAGCAATTTATCAGTGTCTCAAAGTGGAACTAAAATAATTTTATCCTGGATAAACCCAGCCAATTATATCGACGGTACTCCCCTCTCAGAAATAGAAGAAATTCAAATATTTATTTTAAAAGAAAAAAAAGACTCCTCAATTACTTTGACTAAAGATATTTTTTTAGAAAAAGCCAATGTCTTCCAACTTAAAAAATCCCAATTTTCTCTTTACTCATATCAGAATAGATTCCAATATCCCTACCAAATTAAATTAGAGGATTTAGATAAAACAAAACTCACTTTAGCAGTCAAAGTAAAAGATAATAGAAACAAATACTCTAATTTATCTAATTTGGTTTCAATTGAGACCAAAATTGCTCCCCTTCCCCCAAAAAATATAGAATTTTCTGTTTTGGAGGATAAAATTGGGATAAGATGGCAACCTCCAGAAGAAAATATAGGCAATACTCGCCCAGCCAAAGTAAAAGCTTATAATCTTTACAGATGGCAGGAAGAAGGGGATCTTCCTCATCCTTTGACTTCTTCTCCAATTAAGGAAAACAGCTTCGAGGATAAAAATTTTAAATTTGATCAAACCTATTACTATTTTATAAGAAGCACAGCTAATTTAGCTCCACCTTATTTAGAAAGTGATAATTCGGAAATAATAAAAGTATTTCCCGAGGACACTTTCCCTCCTCAGCTTCCGACAGGCTTAATAGCTCTCCCAGGATCAGATTCTGTCACTCTCATTTGGGATTCAAATCAGGAGAAAGATTTAGCTGGCTATAAAGTGTGGAGGAAATCTCAAGAAGAGAAAGAATTTTTACTATTGACACCAAACCCAATTTCTGAGAATAGTTATGAAGACAAAACAGTAACTAAAAACACTATTTACTATTATCGGCTGACTGCGTTGGATAAAAAAAACAATGAAAGCGAGAAATCAGAAGTAATCAAAGTAATAATTTAATAAAATTAAGGAAAACCAATGAAGATTTATCATTATTCTTATCAAGGAAAAAAGTATTATGGAGTGTTAAAAGAAGAAAATCTTTTTCAGATTGAAGGATCAATTTATAGAAATTTCAAGATTAAAAAGGATTCCATTCCCATAAGTGAAGTAACCATTCTCCCTCCAACTAAACCAACTAAAATAATTTGTGTCGGCCTGAATTATAAAAGTCACACTCTGGAAAGAAAGAAACCTATTCCCAACGAACCACTGATTTTTCTCAAACCTCCTTGTTGCATTATTGGTCCAGATGACATTATCATTTATCCTAAAATGAGTAAAAGAGTAGATTATGAAGGAGAATTAGCGGTGATTATAAAAAAGAAAGCTCATCGCATTAAAAATGAAGAAGATATTGATAAGTATATTTTAGGTTATACCTGTTTTAATGATGTTACGGCTCGAGACATTCAGCAAAAAGAAGGACATAACAGCCGAGCTAAATCCTTCGATACTTTTGGTCCTGTGGGCCCTTGTATTGCCACGGGCATTGATTCTTCTAATTTAAGAATTAAGACATTCTTAAATGGCAAATTAAGACAGTCTTCTAATACCAAAAACCTAATTTCCCCTGTTCATTTTTTAGTTAAATTTATCTCTCAAGTTATGACCCTTTTCCCAGGAGATATAATTTCTACTGGCACCCCGGCAGGAATAGGCCCAATGTCTCCTGGAGATAGAGTTGATATTCAAATAGAGGGAATTGGCACTCTTTCTAATACAGTGTTGAAACTGCATTAATAAGTTGAAGACAGAAATCAGAAAACAGACATCAGAAGAAATTGGAAACTGTAAATGGTAAATTAAAAAATTTCCAATTTCAAATTTCTAATTGCATCCCGAGTACTCGGGATAAGGGGAGGAAAAGATGAAATTTTTTCTTGATACGGCTAATTTAGAACAAATAAGAGAAGCAGCGAGTTGGGGAGTAATTGATGGTGTCACCACTAATCCTACTCTCATCTCTAAAGAAAAAATAGAATTCAAAGAATTAGTCAAGGAAATCTGTAAAATTATCCCTGGACCGATAAGTGTCGAAGTAGTGTCCAAGGAATGGTCAAATATGGTCACTGAAGCTAAAAGATTAGCTGATATAGCTGATAACATAGTGATTAAAATCCCAATGACTATTGATGGTTTAAAAGCTACTAAACAACTGGCAAAGGAAGGAATAAGTGTTAATATGACTTTAATTTTTTCTCCCAGTCAAGCCCTATTAGCTGCCAAAGCAGGAGCAACTTATGTTAGTCCATTCATTGGTCGATTGGATGATATCTCCACACCAGGAATGGATTTAATTGAAGAAATAGTGACCATTTTTGAAAATTACTTAATTGAAACTGAAGTAATAGTAGCCAGTATTAGACATCCTCTCCATGTAGTAGAAGCCTCTATAATAGGAGCAGATATAGCTACTATACCTTTTTCTGTTTTAGAAAAATTAGTCAATCATCCTTTAACCAATATCGGGATTAAAAAATTTTTAAAAGACTGGGAAAAAGTTAAGAAAACTTAACTATCTTTTTTTTAAGGTAAATAAAATGACTATTGAACACAAAATTGAGGATTTAAAGAAAAAATTAGAATTGGCTGAGTTAGGAGGAGGAAAAGAAAGAATAGAGCGGCAACATAAGACTGGAAAATTGACCGCTCGAGAGAGGATTGAACTGCTTCTGGATCCAGGTTCTTTCCAGGAAATGGATAAACTGGTAGTTCATCAATGCTATGATTTTGGAATGGAAAAAAAGAGAATTTATGGAGATGGAGTAGTGAGTGGCTATGGTCAAATAGACGGCCGCTTAGTATTTGTCTTTGCCCAAGATTTTACTGTTTTCGGTGGATCATTAAGTGGAGCTAATGCTGCCAAAATTTGCAAAATTATGGATCGGGCAATGGAAGTTGGAGCTCCAGTGATTGGCTTAAACGATTCTGGAGGAGCCAGAATTCAAGAAGGGGTGGCTAGCTTAGGTGGCTATGCTGATATTTTCCTGAGAAATACTTTAGCTTCAGGTGTAATTCCTCAAATCTCAGCTATTATCGGACCATGCGCTGGGGGAGCAGTCTATTCTCCAGCAATAACTGATTTTATCATAATGGCTAAAGAAAAAAGCTTTATGTTTGTTACTGGACCTGATGTAATAAAAGCGGTCACTCATGAAGATGTGACTATGGAAAAATTAGGTGGAGCAGAAACTCATAATACAATAAGCGGAGTTGCTCATTTTGCTGCTGAAGACGAACATCACACCTTAGCAATTATTAGAGAACTCCTGTCTTTTATCCCAAGTAATAATATGGAGGAGCCGCCTTTTAAAGAAACTTCTGATCCCATAGACCGAGTTAACGAAGAGCTTAATTTTATTGTGCCTGATAATCCCAATCAACCATATGATATGAAGAAAATAATCACTGCTGTGTTAGACGACAATTACTTCTTCGAGGTTCAAGAATACTATGCCAAAAATATAATTATTGGGTTTGGTCGATTGGGCGGCAAATCAGTGGGAATTGTCGCCAACCAACCGGATCACTTAGCAGGAGCATTAGATATTAACGCTTCTGACAAAGGAGCCCGATTTGTTCGTTTCTGTGACGCCTTTAACATTCCCTTAATCACTTTTGAAGATGTTCCTGGATTCCTTCCTGGAGTAAATCAGGAACACGGAGGAATAATTCGACATGGAGCTAAACTACTATATGCTTTTGCTGAAGCAACTGTCCCCAAAATAACTGTTATTACCAGAAAAGCCTATGGAGGAGCTTACTGTGTGATGGCTTCAAAACACATCAGAACGGACATCAATTACGCCTACCCCGCAGCAGAAATTGCTGTTATGGGTCCTGAGGGTGCAGTTAATATAATTTACAGAAAAGAATTTTCCGAAGTTCAAAATCCATTAGAGCTTAGAGCGCAAAAAATAAAAGAATTCAGGGAAAAATTAGCTAATCCTTATATTGCGGCTCAAAAAGGATATATTGATGAAGTAATAGAACCCAAATATACTCGATATAAATTAATTGTCGCCTTAGAAATGTTAGAGAACAAAAGAGATAAGAATCCACCTAAAAAACACGGAAATATACCTCTATAACTAGAAGCTGGAAGCAAGAGGCAAGAAACAGGATGGTTTTAGTCCTGTTTTCAGTTTTTATGTAGAAGAAATGAAAAAGTTTAAAAAGATATTAATTGCCAATCGAGGAGAAATTGCCCCCCGGATAATTAAAACCTGCCGGGAAATGGGAATTTCTCCAGTGGCTGTGTTTTCCGAGGCAGACAAAACAGCTCTCCATGTTAAATTAGCAGATGAGGCTTATTTTATCGGGCTAGCTGCACCCTCAGTAAGCTATCTAAATATTGACCAGATAATATCTGTAGCTAAAAAATGTAAAGCAGATGCTATTCATCCTGGATACGGGTTTTTAGCTGAAAATTCTTCATTTGTCAAAAGATGTGAAGAGGAAGGAATAGCTTTTATTGGTCCTCCTTCTGAACCCATGGAATTAATGGGTAAAAAAACTCTTTCTCGAAAAAAAATGATCGAAGCAGGAGTACCAATCATTCCAGGAACCATTGAGCCTATTACAGATGAAAAAGACTTATTAAACCAAGCTGAAAAAACAGGTCTCCCTCTTCTCCTTAAAGCCTCTGCTGGAGGAGGTGGAAAAGGAATGAGACTAGTTCAGAAAAAAGACGAACTACTTTCAGCTTTCAAGTTAGCCAGTTCAGAAGCTAATTCGAGTTTTGGTGATGCTTCTATTTATATTGAAAGATATATTGACCAACCTCATCATATTGAAATTCAGATATTGGCTGATAATTATGGAAACTTTATATATTTAGGGGAAAGAGAATGTTCTATTCAGAGACGTTATCAAAAAGTATTAGAAGAAACGCCTTCTCCTTTATTAGATGAGCAAACTCGAAAAAAAATGGGAGAAATCGCGGTGAAAGCAGCTAAAGCAGTTGGCTACATAAACGCTGGTACAGTAGAATTTGTTGTTGATGAAAATAAAAACTTTTATTTTTTGGAAATGAATACCCGCCTTCAGGTAGAACACCCTATTACTGAGATGGTCACTGGAATAGATTTAGTAAGGGAACAAATAGAAATTGCCCAGGGAAAATCTCTCTCGTTTACCCAAAAAGACATCAATCCTCAAGGAGCAGCTATTGAATGCCGAATTTATGCTGAAGACCCAGAAAATGACTTTATCCCTTCTCCAGGAAAAATAATCTATATCCAATCACCTGAAGGAGGATTAGGAATAAGAGTAGACAACGGAATTTATCAGGGGTATCAAGTTCCTATGGAATATGATCCTTTGATTTCAAAGTTAATTGCTTGGGGTAGAACAAGAGAAGAAGCTATAAGAAGGATGCTTAGAGCTTTGACGGAATATCAGATCGTTGGAATCAAAACTACTATTCCTTTTTTCAAAAGAATTCTTCGTCATCCTAAATTTTATTCTGGAAAATACAACACTCATTTTATAAAAGAATTAGAAAAGGAGTCTGAAAAAAAAGATAAATTTGAACAGGATGTGGCTTTAATAGCAGCAGGAGTAAAAGATTATTCAGAAAGTAAAACTTTCAACCGTCGAGAGAAAAAAACAAAAGAAAGTAATTGGAAATTTTACGGTCGCTTGATGAATTTTTCAAATAAACTGTAAAAATTTAAAACCTATGTTTGACAGTTAAGGGGTGATTTTAGGATGCATTCTGGCGCCCTTAAAAGGTGCATTCCTACTGTTTAAAGAATTTCTTACAGTAAAAACACTAAACTTCACTTAATCACAATTTCTGCTTGTCTAAGTTGGACAGGAATTGGAGTAAATGAAGGAGTTCTCAAGGCAGCATTAGTGATAAATAGATTTTTTTCCCCTTCCTTTACTGATGTGAAAAGAATGGAAATGAGCTCTCCAGAGCCTTTCATCCCTTCCTTAAATCCTTTTCTTGTTATCCCAATTTGAATTTTTCCAGAGCTATTATCAACACTCTGAAGAAAAGAAGTCCCCACCCCATCCTGACTCATAAATCTTCCTTCTTTAATCTCTTTGACTTGAATTATGGTTGGATCAAAGTTTAGGACAAGACTTAGACTTCCAATATTGTCTACATTTTCAATCATTGCCTTTACCATAAATTCAGTTTTAACTGGAGCTTCTATCAAAGAAGGCATAAGATAAATCACTGGCTTTTCATATCCAGGTTCTTCTATTTCTTCTTCCTTTCCTTCTTTTTCCTTCCTTTCCTCTCTTGCTTCTCGGTTCTGTTCCTTTGTGTCTTCCTTAAACAGAGTTTGAGGGGGAGGAGTTTTTACCCCAATATCTCCTTCTGTTCCCACCCAAAATGAGGCTAAATCCTCTTCAGATATATCTGGCATTCTTGTTATTCGAGGAGTCAATGTTAAAATAATATCTGTCTGTGAAACCTCTTCACTGGTTCCAGCAAATATTTTATTTAATATAGGAATGCTATTTATCCCAGGAAATCCTCTCAGTGATCTCCTCTCAGCATCTCGAAGTAAACCAGCTAATAGCCCTGTCTCGTTGTCTCTCATCCTTATTATAGTGGTAACTGATCTATTTCCAATAGTGGGTGGCATAGTAGCTGTGCCTGGAGTAGTAATAAAAGTTAGTTCAAATTTCAACTTTAAAGTTATATCACCATTATGATGAACGCGAGGAGTAAGTTCAACGTTTATTCCCACATCATACATCTGATAAGAAGTTATAGCTTGTTGATTTACTCCTCCTGCTGCTATTGGAACAAATGTTGTCACTGGAACCGGCACCTTATCTCCTAATTTTACCGAAACTGTTTCCCCATCCACTACCCTTAGTTGAGGCTTGGCAATTATTTTAGACTTAGTATCACTTTCTAAAAGCTTATAACTTACCGAAGGAATAGAGAATAGAAAGTCTGAAGAGTCAATAGCATAAAACATATGTCCTCTGACCAAAGAAGATGTAATATCTCCAGAAACAGTTCCAGGAACAAGAGACTCTGTAATCTGATAGTTACTCAGCTCAATTCCATACTCCCTCATTCTGCTTTTGTTCACTTCTAATATTTCAACATCAATTAATAACTCTGCTTGAGATTTGTCTTGAGAAGCAATTATTCTCTCTGCTACCTCCATTTTTTTAGGAGTCTCTCTGATTGAAATAGTATTAAGAGTGGGATTAACAGCAATTGTTTTTATATCAGCCAATGTTCTTAATAAAGATTGTATTTGATTCACATCAGCATTAGATAGATAAAAAGTTCTTAAAATTAATTCTTCATATTCTCTTCTTTTTGCTGGTGTGTCAGGAATAATCAAAATTGTTTGTTCATCTAAGATTTTGTAAAATAATCGAGTTACAAGAAGGAGCCTCTCTAATGCTTCTTTAAAAGTGACATTTAATAAATCAATAGAGACTTTTTTGCTTTTAAAAGCTTCATCAAAAAGAACATTAATTCCGCTTAGTTTCTGAAGAGTTTTAAAGATTTTCTTCAAATCCGCATCTTTGAATTTTAGATTTATCAAAGTCTCAGAGCCAGGCCCTAAAATCGGCTTCTCCAACGGCTTTTTCTTTGCTCGCTCTTTCATTCTCTCTATTTCAGTTTTTTCAGTTCTCTCTCTCCTTTCTTGCTCAATTCTTTTTAATATTTCTTTTTTTCTTTTTCTTGCTCTTAAGTTTTCAGGATTGTAATCTAAAGCTTTTTGAAACTCAAGCAAAGCTAATTTCAACTCGCCCTGTTTTAAAAACCCCTCTCCTCTTTCACTGTGAAAATTCGATGCTTCTATTAAAGCTTTAGCTAAGGATAAACGATATCTTGGATTATCAGGGTCTGTCTGAAGTGCTCTTAAATACTCTTCCACTGCTCTATCCCAATCCTTTGTTCTATAAGCTTCTTCTCCTCTCTTAAAAGCTATTCTCCCTGCACAGGAAATGAATAAAATGAAAATGATAAAATAAAATGCAACCTTTGATATTTTTTTCATTTTGTGTTTTGATTTTTACGCTTTTGATTCATCTGTCATTAGTAATTGGTAATTGATAATTGATAATTTGTTACTATTCGCTTTCTAAAATTAAGATTACAGTCCTATTAAATTCAACATCTTTAATCTCAACACTCTCTTCGCTAATATCTAAAACCTCATATCTACTATCTAACACATCTCCCTTTTTGACTATATAAATTTCTTCTTCCCTGGATAAAATTACATATTTTATATTCCTTTCCCCAGAATTGTGAGCTTGTCGAACCTTATGGTGAGCCTGTCGAACCAAGATTCCAATTAGCTTTAAATTGGTTGGAGGTAATACCACTTCAGGCTCAGGCTCTTCTTTTTCATCTTCCGCAGGAGGAGGCTCAATTTTCTCAACTACTTCCTGCGCATATTTAAATATGTCCCTGCCAGACTTTTCAAGATCCGAGCTTGCCGAAAACTTCCTTTTCTTTAGCAAATATGTCTTAAGCACTGAGGAATCTTCCCCTGATTGATAGCTCAATGAACTCCTGTTAAGAACATTTTCACTTTTTTTTTCAGAAGAATAGGTAATTTTTTCTAAAAAGAAACTATCAGAATTCTCTTTCCTGGAAGATGCTATTTTCAGAATAATAAAAAATAACAAGAGAGAAACAAAAAATATGTAAATCAGAAGTATTTTACTCGCCTTTCTTTTATTTTCTATTATTATATTATTTGTTATTTTCTCTTTTTTATTCTTCTTAACTCGTAATAATTTAACCATTTACTAATTCCTAAACGCCTGCCGCAAGCGGATACCTCTAATTTTGGAATTTGATAATTGAAATTTGTTCATTTTATTCGTTTACAGTTACTGTCTGACTCGTGGCCCCTGTCGCCCCATCATTATCTGTTACAACCAATGTCACCTGAAAGGTAGCTGCATAACTATATGTATGAGAAGGGGTCTTGCCAGAACCTTTTGAGCCATCTCCAAAATCCCATTTATAACTCACAATATATCCATCAGAATCAGTAGAGCCAGATGCATTAAAATAAACTGAATTTCCTACTTTTGGATCTGTTGGAGAAAAAACAAAACTGGCAGTTGGAGGTGAATTTGTCTCTACTGTTACAGTCACTGAGGCGGTTATACTTCCCGAAGTAGCTGTCACAGTCGCATCAGTGCTTGTAGTTAAATAATCTTTCACTTCACCGTTTTGGTTAGTATATAATACTTTTCCACCTGAATCTAATGTTCCTCCATTTGTAGAAAATACAACTGGAATGTTCGATAAAGTATTTCCACTATCATCAAAAGCAGCCGCGATAATTTTTGACCTTCCTCCTCCTGGAGGTAAGACTGAAGGATTAGCTCCAATGGTTAAAGAAGATAAAGCCGCAGAACCAACCACTATCTCCAAAGGTGAAGGTGTAGCTGTAGCATTCCCAGAAGTAACATAAATATGAGCCACACCTGATCTTTCATCACTGGTGAAAGTAGCAGTTGCTTTGCCATTCTTTGTTTCAGTTGTTGGATCAATCGTGCCAATATCTGTTGAAAAATAAATAACTGTTCCATCTGATAAAGGGATACCAGTAGACTTATATCCTATCACAGTTACAATTGAAGTTGTTCCTCCCGCAGGAATGCTTGTTGGATTAGCTGAGACATATAGAATTGACTCATCAGGAGCTGTTGGATTCACTCGGGCACAGGAGATAAAAGAAATTAAAAATATCAAAAATATTAATATCCTTTTCATTGATATTTTTTCTGCTT
>JBHIEE010000009.1:0-40491 GCA_046760445.1 Candidatus Aminicenantia bacterium | reverse complement strand
TCTAAGAAGTGTAAGTCGCAAGGTGTTGTTTATCGCTTTACTCTTTACTCCTTACGATTTAATGTTTTTGTGATTTGGAATTTTTACACAAACCTTTAATATTTTTGACTCATTTTTTATTTGTTAGGATCATTTGAGAACCCTCAACACAAAATACAAAATAAGTTTGAGGCACTCGAGGAAAGAGAGCATCAAAATCTAAAAGAGTTACCCTTCCAGAAATGAGTCTACTTTGAATTGACAAAAAAATTTTACTGCTGTAATATGTTTTTTCTTTATGATGAGTATTTTTAAACGAAAAAAGAAAAAAAGAGTGTGTGTTGTCGGGTTAGACGGTGTTCCGATTTCTCTTATTCAACAATTATCTTCAGAAGGAATTATGCCTGCCACAGCTAAGATTTTAGAAAGTGGATATTTACATCAGATGACTGTTTCTCTTCCGGAAATATCAGCAGTAAGCTGGACTAATTTTATGACAGGCACGAACTCTGGGACTCACGGGATTTTTGGTTTTGTTGACTTAGTATCAAATTCGTATAATCTTAGATTTCCGAATTTTGGGGATGTAAAATCACCAACTATCTGGGATAGACTGGCTGAGAAGGATAAAAAAAGTATTGTTATCAATCAACCCTTTACCTATCCTGCTCAAAAGATAAATGGAGTCTTAATCTCTGGTTTTGTGGCTATTTATCTTGAAAAAGCAATTTACCCTCTCTCTATAAAGGAGAAACTAAAGAAATTTGGATATCAAATAGATATTGATACTGCTAAATCAAGAGAGGACCATAATTTTCTCTGGCAAGAGCTGGAAAAAACTTTAGCCAGCCGGCAGAAAGCAGTTGATTATTTCTGGGAAAAGGAAGACTGGGACTATTTCCAAGTGGTAATCACAGGCACTGATCGTCTTCATCACTTTTTATGGCCTGCTCTTAAGGAAAAGAATCATCTCTATCACAATCATTTTCTCGATTATTATCATAAAATAGACCAATTTATTGAAAAGATATATTACTTTTTTAATAAAATTTCGGGGTGGGAGGAACCAGGTGAAGGATTTTTCATTCTCTCTGACCATGGTTTCACTCAAATCAATCAAGAAGTTTATCTCAATGCCTGGCTTGAAAAAGAGGGTTATCTCAAATTTCGGGCCTCTTCACCAGAGACAATAGCTGATATATCTTCGGAAAGTGTTGCTTTTGCTTTGGATCCAAATCGTATTTATCTCAATCTAAAAGGAAAATTTCCTAATGGCTGGATTAAAGAATCAGAAAGTGAGACAATCAAGAAAGAGTTGAGAGAAAAACTCAGCCAAATAGAATACAATGGGCAGAAAATAGTGAGAAGAATTTTTGACAAAGAAGAAATATATTCTGGCCCTTATCTTAATTTTGGGCCGGATTTAGTTGTTCTCTCTTTTCCCGGATTTGATATGAAAGGTTCAGTCAGAAAAAAAGAAATTTTCGGAAGAACAAATTTGGAAGGGATGCATACTTGGGATGATGCTTTTTTCTTTTCTCCTATTAAAGTGGAAAAAGAATTAAATATTACTGATTTAGCTGAAATAATAATGAAGAGTTTTTCTTTTAGTAATTAAAAATTTAAAAAGCAAAATGCAAGATGATAAATTAGAATTTAAAATTAAAAAATGGTTCTTAGGAAAAATATCATCCCCGTCCTTGAATCCCCAGCGATTTTTTGTTAATTTTACATTTTGGTCTGTCATTTTTATTTTTGAGTTTTGATATTTGATTTACCATGAAGCATATTAAAAAAATAATTGTCCCAGTACTTTTCTTTTTTATTAGCATTAGCCAAGTACACGGCTATATTGGACCAGGAGCTGGTTTTGCTTTCCTGACGTCCTTTCTTGTCCTATTTTTGACTTTTTTCTTAGCTCTATTTTCTATTTTTTCCTGGCCTTTTCGATTTATCTTGAGAGCTATTAGAGGTAGGAGAGCTTATACCAAAGGAAAAATAAACCAAGTAGTTATTATTGGTCTGGATGGTTTAGACCCCCGTCTAACTGAAAAATTTATGGCAGAAGGAAAACTACCTAATTTTTCTAAATTGAAGAAAGAGGGGACTTTCTCCCAGTTGAAAACCACCACTCCAGCCATTTCCCCGGTTGCTTGGTCATCCTTCATTACTGGAGTTAATCCAGCTAAACATAATATCTTTGATTTTTTGAGTCGTGACCCAAAAACTTATTTACCTGACTTGTCTTCTGCCCGAATTGGGAAGGCCAAACGGACTATTTCAATAAGGAGATATTCTATTCCTGTAGGTAAACCAGAAATAAAACTTCTCCGGAAAAGTAAACCTTTCTGGAAATTACTGGGCGAAAAAGGAATCTTCAGCACAGTTTTGAGAGTACCCATTACTTTTCCTCCTGAAAAGTTTAATGGAGTTCTCCTTTCAGGAATGTGTGTTCCTGATTTAAAAGGAAGCCAAGGAACATTTTCTTTTTATACTACTGACACTGAGAAAGCTAAAAAACACACTGGGGGAACAAGCTTTCCCATAACTAAACAGGGGAATAAAATTAAAGGTTGTCTTTATGGTCCGGAAAATACCTTGCTTAAAAAACAAGAAGAGCTTTGCCTTCCTTTTGTCATTCATTTAAAAGACGGTTCAGAGGAAGCATTATTAGAAATCTCCGAGGAAAAAGTAAAATTGAAAAAAGGGCAGTATTCAGACTGGATAAGAGTTACTTTCAAACCCGGATTGGGAATTAAGGTGCGCGGTACTTGTCGTTTTTTAATTACTCAAATTTCACCTTATTTTGAAATGTATGTTACGCCGATTAATATTGATCCAGAAAAACCTGCTCTTCCTATTTCTCACCCTTTTATTTATTCGATTTATTTGGCTAAACTTCTTGGAAGTTATATTACTCTGGGACTGGCCAATGATACTTGGGCTCTAAATGAGGCAGTAATTGATGACCAAGCGTTCTTGACTCAATGTTATCTCAATCATCAAGACTGGGAAGAGATATTGTTTAATGCCCTTAATAAAATAAAAAAAGGATTGTGTGTATGCGTTTTTGAAACAACAGACAGTATTCAGCATATGTTCTGGCGTTATCTCGAAGATAATCATCCAGCTTTAAGAAATGAACATAGGGAGGATAAATATAAACAAGAAATTGAAAATTTATATAGAAGAATGGATGATTTAATTGGTCGGGTAATGGAAAAATTAAATAAAAAAGGGATGTTAATTGTTATGTCCGACCATGGTTTTACTTCATTCAGGCGAGGAATAAATCTTAATTCTTGGTTTTATTTAAATGGCTATTTATCTTTAAAACAAGGCAGAGAAAAAAGCGATGAATGGTTTAAAGATGTAGATTGGGGAAAAACCAGAGCTTATGCTCTTGGTTTAGGAGGTCTTTATATCAATCAAAAAGGCCGTGAAGCAAAAGGAATTGTCAATCCTGAGCAGGAAAAAGATAAATTAAAGGAAGAACTCATTGCTAAATTAACCGGATTAAGGGATGAGGAAAAAGGTAAAATTGGTATTAAGAAAGTTTATGATACCCAGGCTATTTATAGTGGGCCTTATCTTGAAAACGCACCGGATTTGATTATTGGCTATAATGAGGGTTATCGTGCTTCTTGGGAGTCTGTCACAGGAAAAGTCAATAAAATTGTTTTTGAGGACAATATTAAAAAATGGAGCGGTGATCACTGCCTTGACCCAGGGGTTGTCCCGGGAGTTTTCTTTTGTAGTCAAAAAATAAAAAATAAGAATCCAAGAATAATTGACATTGCTCCCACAGTTTTAAAATTATTTGGACTTGATATTCCTTCTTATATTGATGGAGAATCATTAATTGAATAAAATTCTTGGTTCTACTATAATGATTAGTTAAAAAAATGAAAAGATTAACTCGAAGAGATTTCTTAAAGATAAGTTTAACAGGAAGCGCTTTTTTAGCTTTAGAAAGTCAGTCTGACTTAGTAACAAAAGTTTTTGGTAAACAAGACACTGCTAAAAAAGTCATTATTTTAGGCTTTGATGGCATAGATCCTGTTATTGCCCAGCGGATGATAGATGAAGGGAAACTTCCTTATTTCAAGCGCTTGAGAGAAATGGGTGATTTTCGACCTCTCAGAACGAGCATTCCTCCTCAAAGTCCTGTCGCCTGGTCTAATTTTATTACAGGAACAAATCCTGGAGGACATGCCATCTTCGATTTTATTCATCGTGATCCAAAAACTTATCTTCCTTATTTATCCACATCTCAGACAAAATCTGCAAAACATTCCATTACCATAGGGAATTATGTTCTTCCTCTGTCAGGAGGTGAAGTTGCTCTTTTAAGAAAAGGAACTTCTTTCTGGGAAATACTTGAAGAATATGATATTCCGGCCACCATATTTAAGATACCATCTAATTTTCCTCCGGCTAAAACCAAACAGAGGACTCTCTCGGGAATGGGAACTCCTGATATTTTAGGTACTTATGGAATCTTTTCTTATTATACTACTCAACCAACAGAACTCAAGGAAGATATTGGAGGAGGAAAAATCTTTCCAGTAGAAGTTGTGAATAATAAAGTCAGAGCTCAATTAGTTGGCCCAACAAATACTTTCAAAAAAGATAAACCTAAATCAATTATTGACTTTACAGTTTATATTGATCCGGAAAATCCTGTGGCTAAAATTGTCATTCAAGATTATGAAATCCTACTCAACCAGGGTGAATGGAGTGATTGGATTAAAGTAAAATTCAATATGATTCCTACTCAAAGTGTGAGTGGAATATGTCAGTTCTATCTAAAAGAAGTTCATCCCCATTTCAAACTTTATGTTACCCCCATTAATATTGATCCTTCTGATCCAGCTCTTCCTATCTCGACTCCAGAGAGTTATTCAAAAGAACTCTACGAGAAATTTGGTTACTTCTGGACAAAAGGATTACCAGCAGATACCAAGGCGTTAGACCATGGGGTTTTAGATGAGAGTGAATTTTTAGCTCAGGATGATATTGTTCTTCAAGAAAGATTAAAAATATTTGACTATGAATTGAGTCGATTTGACTCAGGTCTACTTTTCTACTATGTGTCCAGTACTGATCAGCGACAACATATGTTTTGGCGTCTGATAGATAAAAATCATCCTTCCTATGATCCAAAACTTGCAGCTGAGTTTGGTGATACTATTGAAAAAATATATATTGAGATGGATAGAGTGTTAGCCAAGACTTTTAAAAAAATAGATAAAAACACTATTCTTATTGTGATGTCTGACCATGGATTTACTCCTTATTACCGATCTTTTCATCTGAATGCCTGGTTGAAGGAAAATGGATATCTTGCTCTAATTAATGAGTGGAGACAGGGTGAATCAGAATTCCATATGAATACAGACTGGTCAAGAACAAGAGCTTATGCTCTTGGTTTGAATGGATTATATATTAACCAGATAGGGAGAGAGAGCGAAGGGATAGTCCAACCTGGAACTGAGAAGCAATCCCTGGTTGATGAAATTGCTCATAAGCTAATGGAAGTTCGAGATCCTGAGACAGGTGAGAGAGTAATTCACAAAGCTTATAAAACCAGAGAGTGGTACATCGGTGCTTATGTCAATCAAGCGCCTGATATAATTGTGGGCTATAATCGGGGTTATCGCTCTTCCTGGCAGACAGCCTTAGGAAAAATTCCGAAAATACTTATTGAGGATAATACAGGGAAATGGAGTGGAGATCATTGTATGGCTCCAGAACTTATTCCAGGCATTCTTTTTACTAACCAAAAGATAAAAGCCAAACATGTCTCACTTTATGATTTAACTCCAACTATTCTTAAAATATTTGGTATTAATAAGCCAAAAGAGATAATTGGCACACCCATATTCTAGAAAAATTATTAGATGAACCTGATAGGGAGAGGATATGAAAAAAATTCCAAATCACAGATCCCATCCCGAATACTCGGGATTAAATTACAATGTTCAGAATTCTAAACTAATTTATTTTGGTCATTTGGTTATTGGAATTTGATATTTGTTTGGGATTTGGTGCTTGAAATTTGTTATTTAATTTTGAGGGAGGTATAGATGGCTAAGATAAAGATTGATAATGAGTTACTAAAAAAAATAAAAAAATATGCTGAGCTGGCAGGTTATTCCTCAGTGGAAGAATTTATTACCCACGCTCTAGAAAAAGAAATTGCTAAACTGGAAGAGTCAGATTCTGAGGAAGAAATCAAAAAGAAACTTAAAGGATTGGGCTACCTCTCTTGAAATAAAAAATAGAAAATAGAAATTGGATCCCGAGTTCTCGGGACAAATTTCCAGTTTCTAATTTCATCATTGAGGGGATAAGAAATGTGGATATTCAATAACATATGGGGTAAGATATTTGAATTTTTATTTTTCCCTTTTAAATCGATTCATCCGTGGTATGGAATGATCTTTATTTCCTTTCTTACAGGACTTCTAATGCTTTTTATTTTCCGATACACCTCCAATCAAGAAGGAATAAGAAAAGTTAAAAATCGAATAAAAGCTCATTTGCTGGAAATCAGATTATTTAAAGATGATTTAGGTTTAATGTTTAAAGCTCAAAAAAACATTCTTCAAAATAATTTAATCTATATGAAATATTCCTTAAAACCAATGTTAGTGATGATTATCCCTTTAATTTTAATTCTTATCCAGCTCAATTTATGGTTTAGCCAGAAACCTCTTGAGCCCAATCAGTCAGCGATTGTGATTCTTAATCTTCAGCCAAATGTTTCTCCCATAGAAACTTCTGTTAAAATCCGTACACCAGAAGGAGTAAGCGTAGAAACTCCAGCCTTAAGAATTATGAATAAACCTCAAATAAACTGGAGAATAAGAGCAGAAAAATACGGGCAATTCAATATAGAATTTGAAACTTCTGAAACGAAATTAAATAAAAAATTGATTGTCAGTCCAAGAAAATTCATCAAATTATCTTCTAAAAAAGTGAGTAAAAATTTTATTGATGAGATAGTTTATCCTGGCGAGCCTCCGCTTCCTCGAAATCCAGTTGTCAGATCAATTGAAATCAAATATCCTCCTGCTCGGCTCAATTTTTTAGGTCTGAAGATTCACTGGTTAATTGCTTTTTTTGTTCTTTCTATTCTTTTTGGCTTTTCCTTGAAAAGATTTTTTAAAGTAGAGATTTAAACTTTATTTGGAAGGATTATATTTTCAAGAGTGTAAGCCTGCCTGCCGCAGGCAGAGCAGGCGGCGCTTTAGCCTTACTCTGAATATCATAATAGAAAGGTTTATATTCCAGTTGCCAACAAGAGATCGATTTTCCATTCCTTATCCAATTTTTTGAACCAATTCCATTTATTTTTATTTTTTATAAATCTATCTTGTTAATTTTAAATAAATTAAATTTCTATTATTAGAGATAAATATAGCATAAAATTTGCTCAACACCTTAGTTTTTTCCTTTCTCTGAATTTTTTTATATATTAAATTTTGTTTCTTTTTTAGTTTCTTCCTGTCCAGTTAAATTAATCAGCTTAAAATTGAGAATATATTCTTCTTTGCCAGGCGGATAAGTTTTTTGCTCAGCCGAAAATTCCTCTTTAAATAAAAGGGGCACTTCTATAACATGCTTTTTCTCTTTCTTATCTTCAAGTTCCTGATCAGTCATTGAGATGTAGTAGTCATTTTTGTATTCCCATACTCTCTGACCAGCCTGATTATTAACTTCTAAAATCAACCTCAAAGTTGTTTCTACTTTTTCCTCTTGAGAGGTAAACCACATTCCTTTATAAGGAATTTCAATTTTAATTAAAGCCTGAACAATATTTTCTTTTCTTTCCAGACCTTTTATCTGCCAGGTAAAGTCTAAAAAGCTTTTCTTTGGCTGAAAAACTTTCCGTTGGGAAGCCTGAGCTTTATTCAATTCATGAAGGTACACGATATTTTCAGTGACCAACCTGTACTCTCCATTTAAATAGTAATCCACAAACACAACCTGGAAGTAGCCGTAATACCAGACTTCAGTTGGTCGGCCGGTTGGTCCCCAGCCCATAGGATAAGTAAGTCTGTCTGTAGGAGGCCCAAAAATGATGTAGATTCTTCCTCTATCTGTTAACCAGCCTTCCCTTCCTTCTCCTCTGAATAACTGGTTAGCATCTTCTATCCTCTGATAATATTCTTCTTTAAATTCATTTATTTCTGTATCAGGATCAGGGTCCCTTCTCTCCCAAAACTTTTCGATAAATTCTTTCCTTTCCGAGGGAGGAAGCTCTAAGAAAATTTTTCTTTCTTCTTTGGTGATAATGTATCTTACCTTAAATAGAAACTCTTTTTCCTCTGGGTTTAAATTTTGTTCTAATCGATATAATCTACAAGAAACTGGAAGCAGGAAGCAGAATGCAAGAAATAATGTACCAATTTTAAGGACTATTTTTCTCGTTTTTTTCTCCTTAACCACAAAGCTCACAGACTATGTTAATTTTTCTCTGCCTTTAATTGAATTTAAAAGCTTTTTTAGATTCTCTTGCTTTGGGTTAATCTCAAGGGATTTTTCCCAAGTAGTCAAAGCTTCTTTTAAATTTCCAATATAAGTTTAAACTTATTTAAAAAATATTGCAACCTAAAGAAGGCTTTAAAAAGCTTTACATTTCAATGATCTTTTTGATAAATTTAGGGTTAAATGAGAAAAATGAAGCGAAGGAATTTTCTGAAATTGGCTGGACTAAGTTCCTTAGGACTTATTGCCAAAAGAAATTTTGAGGGAAAAGAACTATCTGATTTAGAAGAAAAGGAAAATAAATCCTGTGGAAGCTTAGATCCATGGATTGAAGTCGACCTCAAGCATATTGCCTGGAATCTAAGTCAAATAAGGAGACTCGTCCAAGTGCCAATTATGGCAGTAGTGAAAGCTAACGCTTACGGTCATGGACTGGTTAAAATTGCCAAGTTTTTGGAAAAGAATGGAATAAACTATCTGATGGTTGGAAAATGCGAAGAAGCAGTCGAATTGAGAAAAAATGGAGTAAGATGTCCAATTCTTAATTTTGGCCCTTTTTCCAAGGAAGACTGCCTGGAGATAATAAAGCTGGGTATCAGTCAATCTGTTTTCACTGATCAAGCTCTTGCTTTAAATGAAATAGCGGCCAGACTCAAAAAGAAAGCCAAGGTGCATATCCACTTTGATACTGGATTAGGTCGAGTGGGAATACCTCATTATCAGGCCATCCCTTTTATTGAAAAAGTGTCTTCTCTCTCTCACCTAATGATTGAAGGAATTTCTACTACCTTAACTGAGGATAAGGATTTTGACCAAGAGCAGTTAAGACGATTCTTTGAAATGTGTGGCTCAGCTCAAAGGAAAGGGATTGCCTTGGGTCTGAGACATGTTGCCAGCAGCGATGGAATTCTCAATCACCCCCAATCTTACCTTGATATGGTCAGACCAGGAATTACTATTTATGGCTATTATCCTTCTCCTCAGACCCAGAGAGAAGACAGATTAAAGCTTAAACCAGCACTTAAGTTTAAAGCAAAAGTGGTTTTTATTAAAGATTTACTCCCTGGTGAATCGCTTTCCTACCATCGCAAATTTACTGCTCGGGAAAAAGAATTAATCGCTACTGTGGGAGTGGGATATTCGGATGGATATCCTTACCAGTTAGCTGATAGAGCAGAGATAGTAATAAAAAATAAAAAGTATCCGGTTATTGCTGCTGTGACAGCCAATCATTTAATGGTTAACTTAAAAAATGATCGAGAGATAAAAATTGGAGATGAGGTAGTTTTGATTAGCGACCAAAGAGATCGGAGAATAACAGCTGATGAGCTGGCTGCATTAGCTGGAACTTCTGTTTACAAAATCTTAATTGGATTAAACCCTTTACTTCCCAGAAGATATATAAAGTAGAGAGAGAAAAAGTGAAAGCGAAAGTCTACTTTATTCCGGTCCAAAAAGAAGAAGACCAAGTGACGATTTCTAAAAAGGCAGAAAAGTTATTTATAGAAAGCGGACTCGAAGTAAAATTTGACAAAGATGATTTTTTAGCCATAAAAATTCACTTTGGGGAGAAAGGTAATACTGGTTTTGTTAAACCAGAATGGCTTAAAGAAATTATTTCCCGGATTAACCTTAAAACCAGAAACGCATTTTTTACTGATAGTAATACTCTCTACCAAGGAAATCGAGCGGATGCAGTGAGTCACTTAAAAATAGCCAAAGAACACGGGTTTGATATTGAATCCACTGGCCTGCCAGTGATTATTGCTGATGGACTTGTCGGACGGGATTATGAGGAGGTGGAAATAAATCAGAAATATTTTCGAACGGTTAAAGTGGCTAGGACTATTTTTAACGCTGATTCCATTCTGAGTATAGCTCATCTTACTGGGCACTTGTTAACTGGTTTTGGAGGAGCAATTAAAAATATTGGGCTGGGCTGCGCTTCCCGAACAGGAAAGTTAGAACAACATTCGGATATTAAGCCCAGAATTAATCATCTAAGATGTAATGGGTGTCAGATATGCTCCAACTTCTGCCCAACAGGAACCATTTTCTTTGAGAACGAAAAAGCGGTAATTATTGAAGAAAAATGTATAGGCTGCGGAGAATGTTTGGCTGTTTGCAAAACAGGAGCAGTGAGAATAAATTGGGATGAAGATTCTCTCCGTGTCCAAGAAAAAATGGCTGAATATGCTCTTGGTATTTTAAAATCTAAAAAACAATCAGGTTTTATCAACTTTCTTCTAAAAGTGACCAAAGACTGTGATTGTATGGCTAAAGAACAGCCAGCGATTGTTGGAGACATCGGACTTTTGGCTTCTACTGATCCGGTAGCTATAGATTTAGCTTCCGTTGAATTAACGAATCAAACAGCTGGAGAGGATTTATTCAGAAAAATCTATTCTGAAATTGACTGGAAGGTTCAACTTGAATATGGAGCGAAAATCGGGCTGGGAAGCATAAAGTATGAATTGATTGAAATTACTTAAAAGCCAACAAGTGAAATAATAATAGTTGTTGTAAAGTGAGAAAAGAAGAATTAATATACAATAAAAAAAATCCCAAATATCAAATTACAAATAAGTTCCAATCCCGAGTGCTCGGGACAATGACCCAAAATTTATAAAAAAAGTGGTCAAGGATTCGAGGATTCAAGGGTTCAAGTGGTTATTTCTTCACTCGAGTCCTTGAATCCTTGGCTCCTTGAATCCTAGTTTTGAATTTTTAGTTGTAGTTTTAGTTCATTCCTCCTCCCATAACTCAAATTTCTTTATTAAATATGGCCTTAACTCCTCAAAAACTTTAGCCTGATTTTCGACTATTTCTTCTGTTTTTTCATAATCTGCTTCTTTCACCTCCTGACAGTAGCTGGCTACCCGTCCAAAGTAAAGAGGAGTGATGATATCAACTAAGCGTCGACGGTTTCTCGACCAGGTCTGGTAAATAAAAGCAAAATCATATAAAATCTTAGCCCACAGGGAAGATGAGAAGTTGATTTTATTCCCATTTTTCCACTCACGAACGATTTTCCTCAGACATCTAAAATTTTCCCAATCCAGAATTTCGCGATACATTGGCTCAAAGTGCTTAAATCCATCTAAGAATTCTTCATGTAATTTTTTCAAATTAACTGAAATAGCTGGTGGTTCAACTTTTTCTTTTGAGAAATAAAAATTTGGTGGGTCCTGACTATGGGATGTTTTTTTCCACTTATCTTCATAAATGCCCATTAAGTAAAATAAAGTGCTAATAATATGTTGGAACATTGAGCTCAAATCAGTGGCAGGGTCCTTGGAATCATGCACCTTTATGCCTAAATAACTCTGGCCAACTCTGAATCCTTCATTTAAAGCAATAGTCGTCATCCAGATATCTATTCCAAAGCGAGCGACATCAGTTTCCCAGACATCTTGAGTAGCATAGAACTTTGTTAATTTACTGCTAAATCCAAAGTCTCCGCCAATGGGCTGTCGAATCTTGATACCATAAAGAGCTCTGGTTAAAGGATAGACAATATTATTAGTAATGGTTCCATCATATTTATCTCTGATATAATAAGGAGCTATAAAGTCCACTTTATTTTCGAGGATTGGTTCGGCAAGCTGTTTTACCCACTCAGAAGTTATGCTTCTTAAATCAGCATCGACCACTACACAGACTTCAGCCTTGATCAGCTTAGCAGTTTCAAAAACAGCTCGGAAAGAAGTTCCTTTACCTGGAACTCCCCTGTAAATTGAGACTCTTCTTTCTATTCCTTCTGGGATTTCGGCTTCATAGGATTTTTCTCGAGTGTCGTCTAATGAGCCACCATCAGAAATAAGAATCCCACTTTTTAGCTCTGGAAAATATTTCGCCAAACCTTTCCCTACTGTAGAAACAACATATCCAATAGTATCTTCGTTATTATAACAGGGGATCCCGACTAAAATATCAAGGTGGTTGACTTTCCTAATCCAATTTCGCAGTTGATCCCGAAGAGCTGACTCCCATTTTTTTGTTTTATAAGCTCCCATTTTTATCACATTTATAAGAAAGGGATATTATAATAAATAGAAAGAGACTGTCAATCAGAAAAAGCTTTAACAAGGGTTTTTTATTTTCTCGAGAAAGTCAATTAATTCTTTTTTAGGAATCATTCCTTCTCGAATGACGCGTGGGTTTTTTTCAGTTAAATCAAGCACCGTAGAAGGCTTTATTTCTTGAGTTTTTCCTCCGTCAACAATTAATTCTACCTCCCCGAAAAATATTTTTTTTAATTCAATAGGTGAAAGAATCTCTTTTTCTCCTGATATATTAGCACTTGTGGAAATTATTGGAAATCCAGTTTTTCTTACTAGAGCCCTCAGCCAAGGAAAGTCAGGTAGCCGAATCCCGATTGTTTTCCCTTCTCCTAACATCTCATCTGGAAATTTTGCGCTTGCTTTTAAGACTAAAGTTAGTGGACCCGGCCAAAATCTCTCACTGAGAGGATAAAATATTTCTGGAATCTCTTCTGTTATTTGCTCAACCTGATTTAAGTCAGAAATAATTATTAAAAGGGGTTTACCTTCTTCTCTTCTTTTCAGCCTAAATATCTTGTTTACTGCCTGAGGATTAAAGGGATTAGCGCCCAAACCATAAAAAGTATCAGTTGGATAGACAACAACTTTTCCCTCTCTTAGAATTTGAGCGATAATTCCTAATTTATCTTCTTCTATTATGGCAGGATTTATTTTAATTATTTCTGTCCGAGTGAATTCCATTTTTGTGGAGTTTTGAACTTTTTATTAATAAGTAATTCTAATCCTATATTTTAAAATTGACTCTGAATCTTTTTTGACTGGTACAGTAAATTTCAGGGTAGAAATATCCACTTTCTCATAGTTAAAATTTGATTCTAAAACCTCCCATTCTCCATAGACCGGTTCCACTACATTTACAATGATATCTTCTTTTTTATGATTTCTAATAGAAATTTTGAAACTGGATTCATGAACTTTATCGGAAATTCTTTTATATTCAGTTTGCTTCCTGGTGGCAACTACATCAAAAGCTTTTCCTATTTTTATCTTTATTTTTTCGTCTTTAGGTGTATGATCAATTCTGTTTTCTCCGATAAACTGAAGTTGTCCCTGGTAATCTTCTTTATAAACCCTCACTATTCCTTTTGGTAATGGTATTCCTAAATTATTTTCTTTTTTGTTAGCTATATTTAGATAAACGCTGACTTTTTCATTTTTTTCTATCTCTCCATATCGAGAAAAGTAATAATACTGCTTTCCTTCAAAGATAAATTCTTTTTTCACCGGAATCTCATTCACAGTAAGTAAATTCATCTGTTTTGTTTGGTTATGGTTAATAGTAGTTGGTCTGTTTAGGGTATAAATATGATACTCAAAAAATTCTTTTTCCTCGAATCTCGGGGGTGCAGCTTTTGCTTCATACATTACCATTTCTCGCCTTCTTCTGATGAGTTCTGGTTGGACTCTTTGAACTTCTCCTGCGACCAATTTTAAATTGGCTTGGTAATAGGTTGTTCCACTTCGATTTTCAATTGTTACCCAGCCAGTCAAATCAATTTTTGTGTCATCTTTATTTAGCACAGCCACATAATCTGCTTTCCAGTTGATTCCTTCTGTTAAATAAGAAACTTCTATTTTCTGTTGTTTAGAATATTCATTTTTTAACAACCAGACCAAGGTTGGCTGAGCTATCAAATTTTCCGGTAGTTTAGGAAATTCAACTCTTCCGGGATGGTTAATGACAATTCTTTGTCCAATTTTATAAATTTTGCCTTGATTGGTGCTTAAAAGAATGGCTTTTTCTCTCTTTTCCTTTGTTTTTGGATCAACCGAAATCAGAATTACTTCTTGACCAATATATTTCTCAAAGAGCTTATTCGGACTGAGTAAATCATATTCATAGTTTTGCTCTAAAATCTGTAAAGATTGAGGAAAAGTTAAAGATTTAATATGAACTGTAGTTGGATCTATTTTGGAAGCAACATCTTTAAATTGAAGTTCAATTTCTCCTCGAGGGATCTTCAATTTTCTAATATCTTTGATTAATCCAAGATTCACATTATAAATAGTAACAAAAACTTCCTCCTGGTTTTTTAACGTAGTTGAATGTGTTTGACTAGAAACAGAGCTAAAAATGAATAAAATAATGGTGAATATTAGAAATATTTTATTTATCATTTTACTCCTTCTTTATAAAAATTTTGGCACAGCCTTAATTAAAAGTCAATATAACACGGATAGTAAAACATTTTTAAAAGTTAAAAACAATTATTTCTTGACTCTTTTTGCTAACTGATTTATAAAAAAGCCTCATAAAGATGGAAATTGGAAAATGGAAATTAGAAATTGGGAGAGAGGCTCCAATTATTAATTTCCAATTTCGGATTTCAAATTTCTATATATTGAAGAAGAATAATGAAAGGAAATGACAATATTAGTAACTTTTTTCTTCTTATTATAATAAAGAAGAAAAAAGGGGACAGTTGACCTTTTTAAGACACAATAGTTATAAAGAAGATTTAGTTATTAAATAGATTGTTAATTGGCACGAATTTTGCTTGTAAAGTTAATGAAAGGAGGAAAAAATGAAAAAATATATTATTTCTTTTATAATTATCGGGTTATTCTTTCCCTCTCTTATATTTTCAGACACTATAACTTTCAAATTTGGAGAATTCTTTCCCAGAACTAACAGTGACTTATGGGAGACTGAATTTGACAATATGGATTTTACCAAAGGTGATTTTGTTTCAACCATTCTGGGATTCGAGTATGAATATAATCTCACCAGAAATCTTAGTTTTGCATTTGAAATAAGTAGCTATTCTAGAAATGTGAGTGGTTTTTACAAAGACTGGTTAAACATTGATGATTTTGCTTATCCAGCTGGAGTTAATGAGATTATTGATAACTACGGAATACCCATCTCCCATGTTTTCGGAGTGAGTATTACACCTATTCAGATCTCTTTTCGAGTAAGCCCGATGGGAAGAAAAGCCCGGATAATGCCTTATTTCGGAGCAGGATTGGGAGTATATTTCTGGCGCTGTAAACTTCAGGGAGAGACTCCTCTTTTCGACTATGAACATGAATGGTATGATACGGATTTCGATGTTTATGTTTATGAGATATGGTATTCGGATATTCGAGATGAAAACAATATTAGCTTAGGTTTTCATGGAATGGCTGGTTTGATGATTCCTTTTGGGGAACGGTTAGTTCTCATTGGTGAGTTTAAATATAGCTCAGCTAAAGGAGAGTTAGAGGAGTTTCTGGATTTTGAAGACTTTGATTTAACTAGCTATCAAATTTCTCTGGGCATTGCTTATCGGCTCTAATTATTTTTACTTATTTTAGCCTCTACCCAGTCAGCATGATCCCAATCTTTACCGTCTCCACCATCACTTACATGAAGTCTTAAAGATTTTACTCCAGTAATATCAAATTCCACCCTGCCTGTCGCCTGCCTGTAGCAGGCAGGGCAGACAGGTATGCCATTATTGCTTCTATCCTTAGGGTAGGAAACATATTCTAACTGGTTTAAAAAAATTACTTGAAATTCAGTGAAGTGAGTGGTAAAATTAAACTACCTCAATTACACGAGTTAAAAGCATAGAGAAATAGTCCTAAGGATTGGAGGAGATTATGAACAGAAAACTTATCAGACCAAATTTCTCTGAAATTAAGGAAAAAATGTCTAATAAGACTGCCAAGAAAAAAAGCCACCCACTCTACGAAACTCATGCTGAGAACTACTATTATCTGAAACAAATGAACAAAAAAACTCCCATGGTGGTAGTATTCAATGATGGAGAAGTACTGGAAGGCTATATAGAATGGTATGATCGGGAGTGTATTAAAGTCAATCGAGATAATGCCCCCAATCTTTTGGTTTATAAAAAAAATATAAAATATATTTATAAACAAAACGATACCAAAGAAGAATGATTCTCCCGAAAATTGGGGTAACTCTTGGTGACCCAGGAGGAATTGGTCCTGAGGTTGTTTTAAAAGCCCTTTCCTCAGAAGTAATTTTAAAAAAAGCACACTACTTAATATTCGGCTCATCATCAATTATTGATCAGGAAAGAAAAAATTTAAGAATCAATTTTAATATCGGAAATAATATTTCATTAATTGACTTAGCACCTTCCGTAGGAAAAATAAAAAGAGGACGGCCAGAAGAAAATAATGGCAGGATTTCTTTTTTATTCTTTGAAAAGGCAGTTCAAGAGGCAGTGAAAGGAAACATTAAAGCAATTGTTACTGCTCCCATATCTAAGAAATCTTGGCAATTGGCTGGTTATAATTATCTTGGTCACACCAATTATTTAGCTGAATCGTTTCCAGAAGCGATTATGTCGTTTTGGTCAGAAGAGTTAAGAGTTATTTTATACACTACTCATTTACCTTTAAAAGAAGTAGTAAAAAAAATTAAAAAGAAAAGACTCGTTTCTTTTATTCAATCGGTTGAACGAGGATTGAAAAAATTAGGTTTAAAGGATTACGAGTTCTTGATAGCGAGTTTAAATCCTCACGCTGGAGAAGAGGGGGTTTTAGGTTTAGAAGAAAATGAAGAGATTGTTCCAGCGATTAAAGAGGCCCAAAAGAAAGGGATAAAAATAAAAGGACCTTTTTCTCCAGATACAATTTTTCTTAAAGCCTATCGGAAACCTGACAAAATCGTTATTTCTCTTTATCATGATCAAGGTTTAGCCCCATTTAAGTTAATTGCTTTTCAAAAAGGGGTGAACTTTACTTTAGGATTACCTTTTATTAGAACTTCTCCTACTCATGGAACAGGATTTGAAATTGCTGGTCAAGGAATAGCTGATCCAACAAGTATGATTGAGGCGATAAATTTAGCCACTAAATTATCAGTGAGTGCTTTTAACTAAAAATAATGATAAGTTAGTTTTCCTTTGATTTAACTCAGAATTCCAATTAGGAGAAAACAGTTGAAGGTCTTCAAATGACGATTGGAGATATTATTAAGAGATGGAGGATCTCAATATATGAGTAAGGATAGAATAAAAATACTAAATTCTAAATCCGAAATACTAAACAAATCCTAATCACCAAAATTCCAATGACTAAAACAAAAATTGCTTTAGTCTGTTTTGAATTTAGTCCCGAGTACTCGGGATGAATTTTGAATTTGTTTAGAAATTAGTGCTTAGGATTTAGAACTTAATTTATATGGAGGTGAAGTTCAAAAACAGGATATGAAAAATCCTGACCTGTGTTTGGTTTTCATATCTGAAAAGGCTATAGCTTAAATAGAGGAAATTGATTGCTATTTGACGGATTGTTGTTTTTTATGCTATTAATTTAATTATAGATCTAAAATAATCCAGTGAGAAAAGTGAGTGAAAAAACAAGATTAAAATGATGAAGGATAAATTTGGATATCCACCCAATTCATCTTCAAGAGAGAGCGGCTCTCCCATTCAAACAAATTTGCTCACCCAAGTAATTAGCGAGATGAACATTGCCCGTAAAAAGATAGCATTTTATCCCCCTGGCCATTCCTTGATTGAGAAACATATGAAAAAGTTATTTGTTCTTCTTGAAAAAATATTTGAGCAAAATAAAGAAATATCTTTAGGAATAGCTAAAGATAAAGTTATTTTCAACAATATCCTCCTTGAGGCGAATAATTTGGGAGTTCAGGAATTCGCTCAGACTTTATTTAATCACGGCATTATTTTTTTGATTATTAATCCTGGCATTACTTCAGATGAACTAACTAAGTTTTTCAAGAGAATCTCAGTTCTTCCTGAGGCAAGAAAACAGATAGGAAGAATAGATGGTTTTTTTGAGCAAGAAAAAATTTCTCATCTAAAAGTAAAAATACTTGATTCAACCGAGCTTCCAATTGAAGAGGAAAAAGAAATAAGAGTGAAAAAAGAAAAGGAGCCAAAGCCTACCAGAGAGACATTGTGGGTTTTATTTATTCGTCTTATGTTAGAGAGATATACAATTATATTTGATAAATTGTCTCTTTTGGAAAAAGGATTTGGTCTTTCTTCCAAGGAACTGGCTGAGATAGTTAATAATTTCTTTAAATTAGAGCCTGATTTAGAACCAAATTTTAATGACTTTATGGAAATATATTTTAAAACAATTAAAATATTCGCTCATCATCCAAAAATTGACTCTCAAACGAGAAAGAATATAAAGGAATTTGTTTCCCATTTATCTCCTGAAAAAAGAAACAAATTTATTACCAAAAATATAGAATATACCCGCCAAGCTCCAGAAAATGAAGCCGAAATAATAAACAGTTTATTTGATAAAATATTCATAGAAGTATTAAAACAAGCTATCGCTCAGAAAGAAGATTTACCCGGAGAAATAATTAGCCTCTTAGAGGAATCTTCATTGATTAAAATACCTCAGAAAGCGCTTCAGAAATATAAGGAAATAATTGGGAGACAAAAAGCAGAAAAAGTGTTAAAAGGCTACTATCGGGCAGACGATATTACCCTTTACCAGCCAGAAGAATACAATCAAGCAATTGAACAATTTATTAATAGCCTTAAAGAAAGACCTCAGGAAAAACCGAGCCTCAGCGATATAGAAAAATATCAGCAGTCTATCTTTCAGGAAAATCTCCAACAGGAGATGATCCTAACCTTACTGGAGCTGCTTGATACAGAGCTAAATGAGGAGGAGTATAAGAAAATAATTAATGAGGTGAAGGATTATTTTGATATTCTTCTCATGACAGGAAGATTTAAAGAAGTGAGCCTAACTCTTCAAGTTCTTTCTGATCAAGAGAAGAAATTCGCCCTGGAAAAAGGAAAACTTCAAATACTGAAAGAAATATTAAACCAAATAAAAAATCCAGATATTTTAATCAAATTAATTAATGAATTAAGAACAGTTTGGGGAGAGGAAAAATATTCTGAGATAAAAGAAACTATCCTTCAATTTGGAAAAACTGGAGTCTCGATTTTAATTGAAATGCTAGCTCAGGAAGAGGACAAGTTTACCAGAAGTCAATTGGTAGATCTTATTGCTGATTTTGGTCAAGAAGCAATTGATGAGATAAAAAAAAGATTGAAGGATCAAAGGTGGTATGTTGTAAGAAATATGATTTTAATTTTAAGGAAAATGGAAGATCAAACCCTCCTTCCTCAAATTAGTGCCCTCTGTGAGCATCGTCATTCTCGAGTAAAAATAGAAGCCCTGAAAAGTCTCCTTTTTTATAAATCACCTTCTGGGGGCCACTATTTAAGAAAGTTTTTAAATGACAAGGATGAATTCGTTTCTTCTTCTGCCATTTCTCTGGCTGGAATCTTTAAAGTAGAGCAAGTTCTTGATTTGCTTTTGGCTAAATTAAAGAGAATTAGAATAAATAAAAAAGGACTTGAAACTAAATTAAAGATTATTCATGCGTTGGGTCTAATTGGTCATACAGCTGCAGTTAATCAATTGACTCGAGAAGTAAAGAAAACATATATTTTCCATTGGAAAAGAGGGAAAATAATAAAAAGAGAGATTTATAATTCTTTTAAAAATTATCCCTTTGATTCAATCAAACCCCTCATTGAAAAGGGACTTAAATCTATGGACAGAGAAATAAAATCCATTTCTCAGAAATTATATGAACAACGATTAAATTTAAAGTAAGGAGAAATAATTAGATGACCGAAGTAGATAAAGGAAGTGGTCTTATTGAAAACATTGAAGATTTTTTGAGCTTTTTAGCTGGAGCATTAACCAATTGTTTATTGTACTCTTATCATCATCCCCAGACTCAGGCTTTGGCTCGAAGAAGTTTTCAGGTATTGGACCAAATTCTTAATTCGAGGGCAAAAATTTCTCTGGTGGTAGTAGAAAATAATCTTTTAGTTGAAGATTATTTAATTCCTTCCCACAGAAGCTTCACTTTGAGTCTGATTAAAAAATTAATCAGGAATAAAATTGAAAGTGTCACTTTTATTCGAGGAATTGAATACCAGGAGTTCGCTGATTTTATAAGAAATTTAGCTTTTCCCCTTGAAGAGGAAAAATCAAAAAGTATAATTTCTTCTCCCCATTTAAAATTGGGTAAAATAGGGCTTTCTCCTTCTAGCGAAGTAGCCCAAAAAGGTGAATCTCAGAAAGGATTGGAACAAGGAAAAGAGGAAAAGCTTTTTGGCCTGCCATTAAGAGCAGAAAGGTATATTGATTCGATTAAAGAGATTTTTCAGAAGGTGAAAAAAAAGGAAAAACTGGAAATTAATGCTCTTAATGAGATTATCTCCCATTTTATCTTGGCCATTAAAAGGCAAAGTAATCCCCTTCTCATTTTAGCTCCTTTAAAAAGGTATGATTTATATACTTATACTCATGCGATCAATGTTTGTATTCTGACTTGTTATCAGGCTGCTTCCTTAGGTTTTGCTCCTGAGGATATAAGAGAAATAGGACTGGCAGCTATGCTCCATGATATTGGAAAGCTCTTTATTCCTCTTAAGATATTGAATAAAAAAGACATTCTTACTGATGAAGAATGGGAAATAATTCAGACTCATCCAATTGAAGGAGCCAAACTGCTTCTTGAGACCGAGGGGATTATACCTCTAACTATTGAGGTAGCTTATGAACATCATATGAAATTTAATCTTTCTGGTTATCCTAAAGCAAAGTTCAGAAAAGAGATTAACATAATTAGTCAACTGACAAGCATTTCAGATTTTTATGATGCTTTAATGGCTAAAAGGCCTTATCGGAAATCACTTAAACAGGAGGAAGTGGTCCAGTTTCTTTGTTGGAGGTCAGGGACTGATTTTGATCCCAAACTAATTAATAATTTTTTAAAGACTATTTCCGGTGAAACATAATCCCCCTTCTTGAAAGATATTGGAAGAGAGACACATATTAATTAAAAAAGCAATTCAACATCAAGAGAATTTAGCGACTAAAATTAATTTAGAGTGGCCAAAGAAGAAGATTAGATTTATCGGAGGAGCAGATGCAGCTTATTTTAACAAAAAAATAGTAGGAGTGATTACTGTTCTCTCTTTTCCTGAGTTAAAACTAATTGAATCAAAGAGAGCTATTAGAAAAATTGAATTTCCGTATATCCCTTCATTTTTAGCTTTCAGGGAAATGCCTGTTCTTGTTAAAGCCTTTCAGTTAATTAAGAGAAAACCAGATGTGATTATTGTTGATGGAAATGGTATCGCTCATCCAAGAAAAATGGGGCTGGCTACCCAGTTTGGAATTGAATTGAATGTCCCAACTATTGGCTGTGCCAAGACACCTTTTTATTCCACCAGAGATCCTTTATCAGAAAAAGGTTCATATAAGTGGATAATAAATGAAGATGGAGAGATTGTCGGAGTAGCTTTAAGAACAAGAAGTAAAATAAAACCAGTCTATATTTCACCTGGTCATCTAATTGATTTAAAAATATCAATTAAAGTGATTCTTGGGGCCTCTATTTATCGAATTCCTGAACCTTTAAGACAAGCCCATCTTATAGCTCTTAAATCACTACATTAAATAAATTCTAAACTTTGAGAAATTTGCCCACTGAAGTTAAACTGCCAATTAAACCTATAATTCCTCCCCCCAGGATGAGAACCAGGGATTGATTAATAGTAAGAAAAGGAGAGACAATAAACGGTTTGATGAAACTATAAGAAGAGCCTAAATACATAGGAAAGAGTTTGATTACTATTAACAAAATCATTAAAGATGAAAGGCCACCAATAATACCTAAAATTACCCCTTCAATAATAAATGGAGTTTTAATGAATAAATTTGTTGCTCCTACTAAACGAAAGATTTCTATTTCCTCCTGGCGGGCATAAACATTAAGCTTGATCACATTTGAAATAATAAAAAAAGAGGCTAAAAGTAAGATTCCTCCCAAGAAAAAGCCAATGACTTTTATGATTTTACTTACTCCCAAAAGTTTCTCTACCCATTCTTGATTGAATTGAACTTCTTCCACGCCTTTCGTCTCTCGCATTTCTTCAATGAATGATAGAATAGCATAAGAGGAAGATATTCCTTTTTTAAAAGTCACTTCATAAGAAGCAGGAAAAGGATTTTCTTCTAAATCACTGACAATTTCTTTTAAATGAGAAAAATTCTTTTGAAATCGGGCTAAAGCTTGTTCCTTGGATACAAAGATATAATCTTTAATGAGTAAAGAATCTTTTATTTTTTCTTCAATTAATTTTTGCTGTCCTTTGGTTAAATCCTTTTCTAAAAAAAAAATCGCCTGCAGGTTTTCAGATAGTCCTTTAACTGCTTCTTGTAAATTATCCGAGATGAATAAAAAAATTCCAAAGATAAATAAAGAAAGAGAAATAATACCCACTGAAAGAAAATTTCTAAGTTTGTTCTGCCAGAGGCTGGTAGAAGCCTGGCTCAGAATATATTTCAACTTTTGCAACTTCATCCTCCTTCCTCGCCGACAAGTTTTCCTCGTTCCAGAAATAATACTCTTTGGCCAAATCTCTTTATTAATTCCCGATCATGAGTGGCAACGATGACTGTTGTTCCTTGGCGATTGAATTCTTTAAAAAAATTCATTATCTCGAAGGATAATTCTGGATCCAGGTTTCCAGTTGGCTCATCGGCTAAAAGAATAAGAGGATCGTTAATTACTGCTCGGGCAATAGCTACTCTCTGTTGTTCACCACCTGAAAGAAATGGAGGATGGGCGTGCATTTTATGATGAAGACCAACTAATTTTAAGATATTGAAAACCTTTTTTTTAATTTGACGAAGAGGATGTCCTAAAACTTGAAGGGGTAAAGCAACATTTTCAAATACTGTTTTTTGGGTTAAAAGTCTAAAATCTTGAAATACAATGCCAATAATTCTTCGCAAAAGATAAATTTTGTGATTAGAAATTAATAATGTATTTCTTCCATTAACTATAATTTGTCCGTTAGTGGGAAATATTTCCCGAAAAATGATTTTCAATAAAGTTGTTTTTCCTGCACCACTTGGTCCTGTGACAAAAACAAATTCGCCTTTTTTCATCTGAAAAGTGATGTCAGTTAATGCCTGGGTGAGTTGCTGATATTGTTTGGAGATATGATAAAGTTCAATCATTTCTTTTTTTCTAAAAGTTCAAGACTGGCTTGATAGATGTATTGCCAGCTTATTCCAAAATGATTAAGAAGTTGATCTGGTTTACCTGATATTCCAAATTTGTCAGGTATTCCCAATATTTTCGTTCTTACTGGAAAATTTTGAATAATCAGTTCAGCTACAGCGCTTCCCAGGCCACCAATACAGGAATGTTCTTCCACAGTGAGAATAGTTTTTGTCTCTTTTGCTGCCCGGAGAATTGTTTCAGTATCAATTGGTTTTAGAGTGGATGAATTTATCACTCGTGCTTTTATTCCTTTTTTTTCAAGCTCGTGAGCAGCTCTAAGTGAGTGGTAAACAGTTATTCCCAGGCCGATTATGGTTAAATCATCTCCCTCTTTTAATACTCTCGCTCGTCCAATTTCAAATTTGTAGTTTTCATCCAGAATAACTGGAAATTTTGGTCGAGCTAATCTAATATAAGCTGGTCCTGGATGGCTATATACTGCTTCAATGACTTGTTTTGTTTCAATTCCATCTACTGGGACAATGACTGTCATATTTGGGAGAACTCTCATTAAGGCTAAATCTTCTGTGGTTTGGTGAGTTGCTCCATCTTCTCCGACCGTAATTCCTCCATGAGAAACGACTATTTTTACATTTAGATTTGGATAACAAATTGATTGCCTTATTTGTTCCCAGGCTCTTCCAGAGGCAAAAATGGCAAAGGTGCTGACGAAAGGAATTTTTCCTCCAAGAGCAAAACCAGCTGCAGTGCTCATTAAGTCTTGTTCTGATACTCCCATATTGAAAAATCTATCTGGGAATTTTTCTCCAAAAATGGCTGTTTTAGTGGACAAAGAGAGGTCAGCATCTAAAACAACAATCTCTTTATGTTTTTCCCCTAATTCAATCAGAGTCTGGCCGTAGACTTCCCGGGTACCCATCATTTTAATTTCATTATACATCTTCTTTCTCCAATTCTTGTAAAGCTTTTTTTAATTGTACTGGAGTTGGTGCTTTGCCATGAAAATAGTTGTTATATTCCATAAATGATACTCCCTTGCCTTTAACTGTTTTGGCAATAATTATTGTTGGTTTGTCTTTAATTTTATCCGCTTCCTCAAGAGCGTTTAATATTTGAGGAAAAGAATGACCATCCACTTCGATTGTTTCCCAACCAAAGGCTTTCCATCGTTCAGCTATTGGTTCTAATTTTTTTATTGCATCAACAAAATCATCTATTTGCATTTGATTATAATCTAAAATTGCACAAAGATTATCTAATTTATGGTGGGAAGCTGTCATAGCTGCTTCCCATATTTGCCCTTCTTGAGTTTCTCCATCTCCAACGAGCACATAAACTTTTGATTTTTCTCCATTTAATTTTAAAGCTAAAGCTAATCCATTAGCTACTGACAAACCTTGACCTAAAGAGCCAGTTGACATCTCAATTCCAGGAGTTAATAGTCTATCAGGATGACCTTGTAATCTTGAGCCTAACTGCCGAAGAGTCCAAAGTTCTTCTTCAGGGAAATAGCCTAATTCAGCTAAGGCAGCATAAACAATTGGGCAGGCGTGACCTTTGGAGAGAATAAATCTATCTCTTTCTGGCCAGGTAGGATTTTTAGGGTTTAATTTCATTTTGTTAAAGAATAAAGCAGTTATTATTTCTACTGCGGAAAGGGAACCTCCGGCATGTCCAGAACCTGCTTTGGTAATCATTTTTAAAACATTAATTCTAAGTTTTTTAGCTATTTTCTTAAGTTTGTGAATTTCATTGTTCATTTAGCCCCTCGATGAGAATTAAAGACTTTTCTGATTATTTTTAGAAATTATTTCCTTTAAAATTTGGTTTAGAATTTTATTGACCGATTGAGGATTTGCCTTCCCTTCAGTTTCTTTCATTACTTGCCCAACAAAAAATCCAAAAATTTTGGTTTTTCCTTGTTTATATTGTTCTAATGGTTTTGGGTTAGCCAGAATTACTTTGCGGGCAATTTTCTCAAGAGTCTCTTCATCTGTAATCTGGAAAAGTCCTTTTTCTTTAATAATTAAGTTCGCTTTTTTTCTGGTATTTATCATTTCTGGTAGAATTTCTTTAGCCATTTTTCCACTGATTTGATTTTTCTCTATTAATAAAATTAGTTCGGCCAAGTCTTCTGGTTTGACTGCGAATTGAGTAATTTCAATATTCATTTGTTTTAAATACCGAAGCACTTCGCTAAGTATCCAATTAGAGGTTAATTTTGGTGATTTTGTGTATTCTACTGTTTTTTCAAAATAGTTAGCCAAATTTTTCTCAGAAGTCAAAATTTTTGCATCTTTATAAGGAATTTTATATTGCTCAACAAATCGGGTTATTTTTTCTTGTGGAAGTTCAGGAAAAGAAGATTTTATTTTTTCAATCCATTCTGAAGAGATTATTAATGGGGGAAGATCCGGCTCAGGAAAATATCTATAATCGTGAGCTTCTTCTTTTGTTCTCATTGCCACAGTTTTATTTTGAGAAGCATCCCAATAGCGTGTTTCCTGAGTTACTTTTTTCCCTGATTCTAAGAGCCTAATTTGGCGTTCAAATTCATACTGGAGTGCTTTCTGAAGAAAACGAAAAGAGTTAATATTTTTTATTTCCGTTTTTACTCCTAATTCTTTTTTTCCCTTTTTTCTGATGGATAAGTTAGCATCACACCGAAGGCTTCCTTCCTCCATATTTCCATCGCAAATTTCTAAATATTGAAGGATGGTTCTTAACAAGCTCAAAAAATCAGCTGCTTCCTGAGGAGAACTAATTTCCGGTTTACCAACTATCTCTAAAAGAGGGATGCCACTTCGGTTAAAATCGAGATAGGTTTTATTTTCTGAGTCCGGATATCCTTCGTGAATAGATTTTCCTGCGTCTTCTTCTAAGTTGATCCGTTCTATTCCAATTTTTTTTCTTGTTCCATTGGATTCTATTTCTAAATAGCCATCATAGGCTATTGGTTCTTTATATTGAGTTATTTGATAACCTTTTGGTAAATCAGGGTAAAAATAGTTTTTTCGGCTGAAAAAAGATTTAAGATTAATCTTGGCTTTTATAGCCAAAGCTAATTTTATGGCGTGAGCCACTGCTTCTGAATTCAGGACAGGTAAAGCCCCTGGAAGACCGAGACAAACTGAACAGGTGTGGGTATTGGGGAGATCGCCGAATCGAGTCAAACAGCCACAAAAGAGTTTTGTCTGAGTGAGCAACTGAGCGTGGATTTCTAACCCAATAACTGGTTCATACATTGAACCTTTTCCTCATTGAAGACCGAATTATAACACATTAAATTTTAAAATAAAAGGTCTTAAATTTTCCTTAAATATTTGGCTAAATCTATTTTTAACCAGAAGATAATTAGGGAGAAACTAACACTTCCTACTAAATCGAAAAGTATATCCTTCAAAGAAACTGTTCGAGAGAGAGTAAATGATTGGTGAAATTCATCACTTATAGCAATAATAAAAGAAAGAGAGATGGTTAAAAATAAATTTTTTTTAGAGATTTTGGAGCTAAATCCTTTTGTTAAGCCAAAGAGAATTAGTAATGCCAAAAACCCGAATTCTAAAAAATGGCTAATTTCATCTGGGATAGTAGTAACTAAGGAGGATTGGGGTAGAGAGGATAGATAAAAAATTAATCCATTGTAAGCCAAAGCTGGAATCCAGTAGAGAATTAGTTTCATTAGAAAGGGAAAGGATACATCAACCATCCGAAGATTATTGCCCCTAAAATCATTATTAAAAATAGAAAGATTCCATATTTCACTTGTTCTTTTCTTTCCTCTCTTCGGATTAGAGCTAAAACAATCGAAGTTAAAGCAGCGTAAATAGTCATTGGAATTAAGTGACTTTTAAAAATCATTTTTTCTTCCCTCGAGCAATATCAAGAGCATCTAATGCAATTAGATAATTAAGGAGACCAGCTCCCGCCAGATAGGCTGTCCCATATTCAAAAGTCATATTATTGAGTTTTCCCTGACCGAATTGAAAAATCCTTGATAGAAAATATAAAAGGCCATTACCCAGATCAGCAAAAAAAGCGAGAATGGTTAAGGGATTTTCAGTCTGAAAAGAATAGAATTTACCTCCCATTAAAAGTCCAAGAATGAACATGCTAATAATACAGCTAAAGAAAATTATCCCCCGCCAGAACCTTTTAAGAATAAGATGGCCTCCTCCAGGAATTATCCATCCAATGAGAAAATATATTAATCCTTTCATTTTTCTCTGAGGTGAAATAATAAAAAAACCTATAACTAAAGTCAAGAAAATTCTTGACAAGAGTCAAGGTTATAAGTTATAAATGTAGAGCTATAAAAATGGAACTGCTTAAAATTAAAAAGGAGGTGATTAATGAGATAATAAAAATCAATTCATCTAAAATAATAATCTTTATTTAAGGAGGATAAGATGAAAAAGAGAAAGTTTGGGTGGGTGGTAATAGCCATCCTGAGTATGGTTATTTATTCTTTTTCCTTTCAGGTGAGAGAAGAAAACGCTACCTTAGAAGGAGAAAAAGTTATTAAATTGAATCAAGGTCAATCAATCTTTACCTCAGATATAGAAGAAGTAGGAGTGTGGAACAATCTTATTGATAGGGAATTAGCTGTTGGAAATTTAAAATTGGCTTTAACTCAGACCGAAGAAGTAAGCAATTACATTCACCACCGTTATGATCAGTACTATCAGGGAATAAAAGTATGGGGTGCTCAACTAATTCGTCATCTTAAAGAAGGAAGAGTCTATTGTATTAATGGCCGATATTATAGAGATATAGATATCGGGATCCAACCTTCTCTCGAAACAGAGGTGGCCATTCAAATTGTCCGAGATGATTTGCTGGATGCTGATTATCAATTATTTGGTAAACCAGAATTAATGATTTTTCCTGCTGAAAAAGAATACTATCTAACCTATCGATTAATTTTTGAAAAACCTGGTTCAGAAATGATTTATTTTGTCAATTCGCATACTGGAGAAGTGATTTTGAAATATGACAATATTAAAACTGTTGGAGAGATTGGATTAGGAACAGGTGTTCATAATGACACCAAGAAATTTAGTGCTGACTATGGTAACCCTTATGGAGCTGGTACTTCTTACTGGGCAAGAGATGTCATGAGACCTGCTAGACTTGAAACTGTAGATATGAGAAATACTTGGTGGTCGGGCTGGTATGTAAGTGATAGTGACAATCAATGGACAGATGGAGCCTTAGTTGATGCTCATTGTTATTCAGGCTGGGTATACGATTATTTTTATAACACTCACGGAAGAAAAGGGATTAACAACAGTAATATGTTTATGCGTTCCTGGGTTCATCTTGGTGTAAACTATAATAATGCCTATTGGAGTTCTACCAGTAAAGCTATGTTTTATGGTGATGGAGATGGAGTAACATATTATCCTTTTTCAGCAGCTTTAGATGTGGTTGCTCATGAAATCACTCATGGAGTAACTCAGTATACTTCTAATTTGATATATTGGTTTTATTCTGGTGCCCTTAATGAAGCTTTTTCAGATATAATGGGTGGATCTTGTGAATTCTATCATCAGCCTACTGGAAATGGCTATCTGAGAGCAGAGTGGTGGCTAGGCGAGGATCTTTACCGAAGTTTTAGACCAATGAGAAGATTTGATAAGCCATATTTGTTATTAGTCTGGGGCTGGTTTCCTTACCCAGATCATTACTCTTTAAGATATACCGGATGGGGGGATAATCGAGGAGTCCATATTAATTCTTCCATTGCCAATCACTGGTTTTATCTTTTAGCTCATGGAGGTACTAATCGGATTTCTAGTATTCATGTTACAGGTATTGGTATAAGCAAGGCGGAGAAAATAGCTTATCGAGCCTGGACTCGTTATCTATTTCCATCAGCTAATTTTTCAGATGCTCGTTCTGCCTGTGTTCAGGCAGCCAGAGACCTATATGGAACAGGAAGCACAGAAGCCAGTCGAACAGCTCTGGCTTGGACTGCAGTAGGAGTATTTTAAAATCAAAATAGCAGAAGCAGATGACAAATAGAAAATGTAGTGAGAACCTTTAGGTTCGCTACTAATAACCATTATCTAATCGAATGTAAGGAGGAAAAATGAAAAATAAAAATTTTTTCAATAAAAAAGGTAAAATTTTCATTATCTTTTTGGTTCTTTTATTTTCAGCTGTTTTGATTATTCAGGCTGCTGATATAAAAATTAGAGTGGTTGTTGATAAGGCTAATGTTAGATTGAAACCTGATTTAGGGAGTGTAATTGTAGGTAAGGCATCCATTGGTCAGGTTTTTGAAGTCATTGAGAAGGAGGGTGAATGGTATTTGATTAATTTGCCTCCGGATGAACAGGGATTTGTGGTTGCTGGGTATGTTCATCGAAGTGTAGTTGAGGAAATAGGAGAAAAGATACCTCCTCGTGAGGAAAAGCCAGCAGTAGCCCCTCCCCCGACACCTCCACCGGCTCCAGTTTATCAGCCTTCTAAACCAGCTAAAAAGATATTCTTTATTCGAGCCAATTTCGGATACGGCGGAAAATCTTATTCTTATGATAATAACTGGTCCTTTACCGAGTATCAGGAGACTGGGAACGTGAATGAAAGTTATGAAATTGACTCTTCGGGTATGGTTTTTGAAGCGGGCATTGGATTTTTCTTTACTCAAAACATAGGATTAGAAGTTTCCTTTGCTCCTGGTTCTGGAAAAACTAAAGGCACTTTTTCAGCCAGTTTCCCTCATCCATTTTATTTTAACCAGCATCGTAATGTCAGTTGGGAAGAAGATGATTTAGGTTATTCAGAATCAGAGATAAATTTGAATCTTATTTTAGGTTTCCCTGCAGGAGAAATGCTTAATATATATTTTTCTGGAGGGGGAACATATTTTCTGAATGTTAAAGCAGAAAATTTGAAAGAGATAAGCAAGTCAGAAGCATATCCTTACAATGCAGTTACTACCACCCCCAGTTACGATGATTATTCCAAAAGCGGTTTTGGCTTCAATGCTGGTGGCGGGATAGACTTTTTCTTGATGGAGAATCTTGGTTTGAATTTGAATGTGAGGTATTCTATGGGAACAGTTAAGATCGATGTCGAAGGTACAGAGATAGAATTAAAGCCAGGAGGTTTGAGAGCAACAGCTGGAATAAAATTAGTTTTTTAGTTTGATTTAGTTTAAGACAGAAAATTAGAAAAGGAAAAATCATTCAAATTGACGGCTGAAGTCTAAGACTGTTTGCACTACTTCTTGATGGGTTAAAGCTGTTCCTTGTTTAGGGGAGTCAATTATTCTGAAATTAAAAAAGGGACAATTTCCATCATACCATTTGCTTGAAAAGGATTTTTCTAACTCTTTTCTTCTTTGTTCCTCTTTTTGATTCAATAAATCTCCCAAACCTTTTAAGTTGACCCCACACTCAGGATCAACTCCAAGGATATACCTTTTATTCCAGAAATTGGTCAAAAGAAAAGAAAAACCTTTTTTAAATTTTGTGTTTCTGAAATCTCTTTTTGCCCATTCTTTAAGGAGGAAACTTTTAGGATTTCTGACAATTAGCCCGTCTACCTTTTTACCTCTCGGGGTGAACCCTCGGGATGAACCCCGAGTACTCGGGGTTCCACTTGTTAAAGGTAAAGAGAGGATTATTTTCTGGTTGGATTGGATATCAGCAAGATAATTAAAATAATCATCGCTTACCTTTCTCATTGCCTGTTCATAACGGTAAACTCCTGAAAAGAGAAGTCTGTTTTCAATGATTTCATAGCCTTCTTTAGCTCTCAAATATAAAAAATTAATAAATTTTAACCCCTCCTTTACTCTTTCCAGATTGACGATTTCTTCTCCTCTCAGGTGAGCCTTCGAGGTCGAACCTTTAGACTTGTATTTTCTGCTTATGTCATTAAAAAGAGAGCGGAGAATAGAATAAGGAGTATAGCTCAGGTCAATTTCTTTGGGGATGGTAGCTGAATCAGCCATTTTGGTATAGTGAGCTATTTTCTTCATATAAGAGTCTATTTCTCTGAGTTCAATTAATTTTATTGCAAGAAAAATAGAAGCAACAGCATCAAAATCAGGTAAACGATGAGTAATAATTTTTAAAGCCTGATTTTCATCAGAAAAAAAAGTCTCTCTTAGATGATCAGTCACAAGGCGTGGATATTTGACAATTAAAGAAGCAGTACATTCTGGCTCAGCTTGAGGATGATGATGATCAATTACTCCAGGTAAAGTTTTAAGTCCAACATCAAGAACTAATACATTTTCTTCAGGCTCGAATTCCTTTCCATATTCCACAAATTCATATTGAATTCCGCGTTCTGATACATTTAGCATTGGCATCTTGAGTTATTATAATACGAGATTCTCAAAATGAGAACCATTCTTAAGCAGGAATTGACAATATAATTAAAAATTGCTAATTAATAAATAGATTAAAAGCGCCTGTAGCTCAGTGGATAGAGCGTCGGACTCCGGATCCGAAGGTCAGAGGTTCGAATCCTCTTAGGCGCACCATTAAAAATTAAACGCTGCCTTGCTTTTCCTTGTTTTTGGTTTTTAGCCTGAGTCACTCAAACTGAGCCAGATTGAACAATTTTGTCCACATATTGTCCACACGGAATTAAAGGGTGGAGTCTATTTTAACCAAATAATTCATAACTGAAGAAATTCTACATATCCTTTTATAGGACTAATTTTATTAGTGTCAGGTCTTGACATGATACATATCAACGTTATTGAAAAGCTGCTTTTCTATTTCTTCAACCTCTTTTTTAAAGTCTTTGCGGTTTTTCAACTCTTCTTGTGTCCGACTGCATAACTTACTCACTGCTACTTCTGTTATGCTGTTGTTAAGAAAATTTCTTATCCGGTTTAAATCACTATCAGTGTATCTTCTTGCAAGATAAACAAATACCTTTTTGCCTTTATTGAATTTGGCCTTCCTTCGAATTAACATCTCTTTCTCTATATTATAGTATTCCATTACAATTTTAGCTATGTCATTTAAATCTTTGCCATATTTTAATTTTTTGGATTTTGGCACCTGCTTCGAAATTGTCTTCTTCCTTAAAAATTTATCTGTTATATTTTTTATAAAATTTTCTGAACCCAATATGGATTGTGCATAAATATTTTTTAAAGGGTTGCTTATCCCTTTTACTCCCTCATACACAAATTCTTTGTAGGCATTTCGTTGTTTCTGGAAAGTATCTCCAAACTGTTCCAGGATAAAATTTACATTCAACCACGGAGGAACTGTGCCTTTGTCTACATAATAAGGCATACTGCTATATTTGTAATCCTCGGGTTTAGATAGAATGCCTGCTCTTACTGGGTTAAGATGGATATATCTGGAAAGCTCAAGAAGATAATTATCTTTATCTACCAGAATAGCTTTATATCTGCCTTGAAATAAATGACCACATCTTTTATGATGCTTGTTGAAATATATCGTATAGTGACCATTAAGATCCCGCATCACCCGGCTCAAATTAGGGTGTGGAGTCTCAATTAAAAGATGATAGTGGTTTTCCATTAGAACATAGCAATAAACTATTATCTTATAGCGCTCTTGTACAAGAGCGAGGTAAAAAAGAAATTTTTCATGGTCTTTCTTGTTTAGAAAAATATCTCTTTTTTCATTTCCCCTTGCAGTTATGTGATAAACCGCATTTTCGTATTCTATCCTTAATGGTCTCGTCATAAAATAAAAATCCTTCTCATTATGTTTGTTTTTATTAATGCATGCAAGAAATTGTATATCAAACCTTATGTATCATGTCAAGACCTGACACTTAACAGCTTAACACTTCAGAGAGTATCGATTATTTGTTGACGATATTCCTCAATTTTTTTCTTTATTTTTTCTTCAAACATTTTCTTTTTAAAATGATTCAAAAACAACTACTTCTTCCAGTTTCTTTTTGGGAGGCATTTCAGGCCATTTTTCAGGAACACCGATAGGGGTAAAACAAATTAGTTTATATTGATCTGGTATATTAAAAAATTTTTTCATTTCATCCCCGGGGAAAAATGTCGTATAAAATCCAGTGCCATAACCTAAGGCTCTGGCAGCAATAAATAGATTTTCAGCAGCCAGTGTGCCACAATAAATATGTTCCTCAGGATATTTCGAATGTGAATCAACGAGAACGGCAACATAGACTGGTGCGGAAAGAACATTTTCTAATAATCTTTTGATCAAATCTTTGATTGAATTGAGCTCTTTCTGAGTAGGTTTTTTCTTCCTTTTATAAGCTTCGAGATACCATGAGGCAGCTTCCTTTTTTAACTGATTAAGTTTTTCCCTATCCTGGATAACCAGAAATTTCCAGGCTTGCTCATTATGAGCTGTAGGAGCATAGTGTGCTGCATCGAGAATTTTCATAATATGCTCTTTCGGAACTGGAGTGGTTTGAAATTTACGCACAGTGCGACGGTCTTTTATAATATTGAAGAGATATACTTGTTCTGATGTGTATTTTATCTCAGAATTGGTTTCTGTAAAATATCGGCTAATTGGAGTACAAATATCAGCTACAACTTTCCACAATCCATCTTCTTTATGGAAAATTAAAGTAAAATAAGAATCAAGAAAGTATGTTCTTCTCTCAGAAGTTTTGCTTCTATAATGAAAAATAGCATTGGTATAACCGTATTTTTTTCCTTCACGGACTTCTATTAACTCAACAGGCATTTCCCAATCTTTTTCCCTGAACCACTCCTCATGGAATTTATAATAGCCTTCTCGAGTATTAATAAGCTTTCCGGTGTGGGGGAGAAAGAAAAAGTTTTTATTATTGGTAACCGTGTTGAAAAGGTTTTTCAAATCAGAATTTTGCACTGAGCGGACATAAATCTTAAAGGTTTCCTTCAGAGAAACACCGGGCTGGTTTTCAGTTGTGGCTATAAGGAAGGAATTAAAAATCATAGACATTAAAAAAATTCCCAAACAGATACTTATTTTTTTCATAACATACCTCCTTTTAATAAACCAGATTAAGTCTTGGAGTCCCAAAAAACTTCAATTGGTAGTTGGTTGTCATTCTGCCTTTTCAAATCTTTAACCTATTGAATGGTTTCCGGAGTATTTAATCTCTTCCTCCTTGATTTAGTCTTTAACTTAAAAGATGCAAATTTTATGCCAGATAAAGAAGTTTGTTGTTTCTTATTACTTTCTTCAAATTGGAGATTAGATTTTTTAAAAAATTTTTCTAACGTGTAAATAATTTTTACAAAGACATCTTTTTTTCCAAGAATTATTGATGAAAGAGCATACATAAAGGCTTCCCAGAGAAAAGTCATTTCCTGTTATACTTTAAATGAGATAGCTGACTATCTTGATGTTCATTATGCTATAGTAAGTAGCACAATCAAACGAATCGAGGAGAAAAGTTAAAAGTAATAGTGCAGGAGCTGATCATTAAAATTACTAACTTTTTAACGAAGCTGAAGTGATAAATTGAGGGAGTCGAGTCTTACAATATGACATCTTTATCTTATGGTAAGAACACTACAAAATTCCCACTGGAGCTCATCATATACGAAATCAGTCATTTCTTGACACTTTGTCTCAATTTCACCTATACTTATGTGTTAAGGAAAACTTAAAATGACACAAATAGAAGAAGCTAAAAAAGGTAATACTACTCCATCCTTAAAGCTGGTGGCCGAGCAAGAAGGTTTGCCTGTTGAAGAAATTTTGGATTTAGTAGCCAAGGGACAGATAGTTATTCTTCATAATCCTTATCATAAAAACATAAAACCAATTGGTGTAGGGAAAAAACTGAGAACTAAGGTGAATGTCAATATTGGTACTTCAATTGATTACCCATATTTTGAAAAGGAGCTTGAAAAACTGGAGGTAGCCTTACAATATGGAGCGGATACAGTAATGGATTTAAGCACAGGTGGAAATATAAATAAAATCCGAAGAATGATAATTCAAAAAGCCTCTATCCCGGTTGGGACAGTGCCCATTTATCAGGCGGCAATTAAAGCTATCTCAGAAAGAGGGTCAATTGTCAATATGACCGAAGATGATCTTTTCTCCACCATAGAAGAACAGGCCCGAGATGGAGTTGACTTCATGACTGTGCATGCTGGGTTGACTCTTAAGGGGATTGAAAGATTAAAAAACCAAGGAAGACTGACTAATATTGTCTCACGAGGGGGAGCTTTCCATTTTGGCTGGATGTTACATAATCAAAAAGAAAATCCGCTTTTTGAAAAATTTGACCGCCTTTTAGAAATAGCCAAGAAGTATGATATTACTTTAAGTTTAGGAGATGGTTTAAGACCAGGTTCTATTGATGATGCGACTGATCGAGCCCAAATAGAAGAATTATTGACCTTAGGGGAATTGGTTAAAAGAGCCTGGGAGCATGGTGTTCAGGTAATGGCTGAAGGACCAGGACATGTTCCCTTAAATCAGATTATAATGAATATTCAGCTTCAGAAAAGAATTTGTCAGGAAGCACCTTTTTATGTTTTAGGACCATTAGTGACCGATATTGCTCCTGGTTATGACCATATTACTTCAGCTATTGGAGGAGCAATTGCTGCTTCCTACGGAGCTGATTTTCTATGTTATGTTACTCCTTTGGAACATCTTGGTTTACCTGAGGTAGAAGATGTTAAGGAAGGGTTAATTGCCTCCCGGATTGCTGCTCATGCGGCTGATATTGTTAAAGGAGTGGAAAATGCCTCAAAATGGGATAAGAAAATCTCAGAGGCGAGAAGGAAATTAGACTGGAGTGCTCAGGAAAAATTAGCTCTTGATCCAGAAAAATTCAAAAAAATAAGGAAAAAAAGTAAAACCTCAACTAAAGCTTGCTCAATGTGCGGTGAATACTGTGCAATAAAAATTGTCAATGAATATCTTGACTCCTCAGGAGAAATTGATGCCATCCTCTGTTAAAAAAATATGTTTTGGCACAGCGGGAATCCCAAGAAGCAGTAAAGGAAGTTCTACTGAAGCAGGTCTGGATAGGATTTCAGAGCTCGGTCTGGATTGTCTTGAGATCGAATTTGTGCGAGGGGTCAAGATGGGTCAGGAAACAGCCCTAGCAGTCAAAAAAAAAGCTCAAAAAAAGAATATTAGATTAAGTGTTCATGCTCCATACTTCATTAATTTAAATTCAGCTGAAACTGGAAAGAGATTAGCCAGCCAGGAGAGAATTTTAAGTTCAGCTCGAATTGGCTATCTCTGTGGAGCGGAGAGTGTGGTTTTCCATCCTGGTTTTTACGGCAATGACCCCAAATCTGCTTATGAGATTATTAAAATAGGAATTAAAGAAATTATTTCTATTTTAAAATCAGAAAGAAATCCGATTATTCTTCGCCCAGAAACAATGGGTAAACAATCTCAATTCGGTTCTCTGGAGGAAGTTATTAACCTCTCTCAGGAAATAGAGAATGTGCTTCCTTGTATTGACTTTTCTCATGTTCATGCCCGAGATGGAAGATGGAATAAATATGAAGAATTTTATAAAATTATAAAAAAAATAGAAAGGACTTTGGGACAAAAAGCATTAAAAAATGTTCATATTCATATCTCGGGAATAGATTATACTGAAAAAGGAGAAAAAGTTCATTTGAATTTAAAAGAATCCGACTTTCGATACGATGAATGGATTCAGGTAATTAAAGATTGTTCTTTAGAAGGAATGATTATCTGTGAAAGTCCAAACTTAGAATTGGATGCTCTTTTACTTAAAAGATTGTATTATGGAGAAGGAGAATAAATGGTTCAGGAATATAAATTCCTGATTAACGGTAAATGGGAAAAATCGAAAATAATCAAATCAATTAAATTTCCATATAATAATCAGGAAATTGGGAAGGTTTATTTTGTTGAGGAGATTCATCTTACTGAGGCGATTGAGGCTGCTCATTCTGCCTTTGAAAAAACAAAAAAACTTTCCAGTTATGAGCGTGCTTCAATCTTAGAGAAGATCTCTGCTCAAATAGAAAAAAGAAAAAATGAATTAGCTGAATCAATTACTCTTCAATCCGGAAAAGTAATCGCCCATTCTCTGACAGAAGTTGATAGAGCAATCAATACTTTTCAGATAGCTTCTGAAGAAGCGAAAAGAATGGAAGGAGAGATTATTCCTCTTGATTTAAGTGCTCAAACCAGAGGAAGATTCGGATTAGTCAAAAGATTTCCCATAGGAGTTATTGCTGCTATCACTCCTTTTAATTTTCCCTTAAACTTGGTCGCTCATAAAGTGGCGCCAGCTATTGCCTGTGGAAATACAATTGTGCTTAAGCCTTCCTCCCAGGTGCCTATTACTTCTCTTCTTCTTGGGGAAATAGTTAATCAAACAGAATATCCATCAGGAGGATTAAATGTTGTTCCTGCTGAGTATCAAGTGGCTGAAATTCTTTTGACCGATGATAAAATCAAAAAACTCACTTTTACTGGCAGTCCCTCAGTAGGCTGGGAACTAAAAAAGAAAGCTTACAAAAAGAAAGTGACTCTTGAGTTAGGAGGAAATGCAGCTGTGGTTATTGAGCCAGATGCAAATTTAGAATATGCTGTGAAGAGGACAGTGAGTGGTGCTTTTTCTTTTTCCGGGCAAATTTGCATTTCTATTCAAAGAATATTCCTCCATCAAAAAATTTATGATCGTTTTATGGCTGATTTTATTTCTCAGACCCAAAAATTAAAAATGGGAAATCCTCTTGATAAGAAAACAGATATAGGCCCAATGATAAACATTAAAGCAGCAGAAAAGACAGAAGAATGGATTCAGGAAGCTGTTGACCAAGGGGCAAAAATTGTGATTGGAGGTAAAAGAGATGGAGTAATGTTTGAGCCAACTATTTTAGAAGGTGTAAAACCAGAACTTCGCGTCTCTTGGTTAGAAGCTTTTGCACCAGTGGTTGTTGTTTATCCCTATAAAGACTTTGACCATGCTCTGGAGTCAGTTAATTATTCGATTTATGGGCTTCAAGCAGGAGTATTTACTTCTGATTTAAAGAAAGCATTCAAAGCTTATCAGAATTTAGATGTGGGAGGAGTAATCGTTAATGATATTCCTACTTTCCGTATCGATCATATGCCCTATGGAGGGGTGAAAGAATCAGGATTCGGGCGAGAGGGAGTGAAATATGCCATTGAAGAAATGACCGAGTTAAAATTATTAGCTTTAAATCTGGAGGTATAATATGAAATTAATAAGCCTAAAAGAAGTGAAAAATAAAGTAAAAGAAAAAGTTCAAGAAGCAAATTTTGAATTAGGAGAAGATGTAATTGAGGTAATAAAGAGAGAGTTAGAAAATGAAGAATCACCAGGAGGTAAGGCAATTTTAAACCAAATTCTTCAAAATGCAGAGATTGCTCGAAATGAGAAATTAGGACTATGTCAGGATACAGGGTTAGCTGTGTTTTTTGTAGAAATGGGGGAGGAAGTACAATTTAAGAAGGAAGATGGATTAAAAAGTATAAGTCAGGCGATAACCGAAGGAGTAAGAGAGGGGTATAAAGAAGGTTATCTTAGAAAGTCAATTGTTGAAGATCCACTTCGGAGGAAGAATACTGGCGATAATACCCCTGCTTTTGTTCATTGGGAGATAGTTCCTGGAGAAAAATTTAAGATCACTTTTATGGCTAAAGGGGGCGGAGCAGAAAATATGAGTGCCATTAGAATGTTTGCTCCAGCTGCGGGCCAGGAAGGAATAGAAGATTTTGTTGTGGAAACAGTTGATAAAGCAGGGGCAAATCCTTGTCCTCCAATAATTGTTGGAGTAGGTATTGGTGGGAATTTTGAAACTTCTGCTCTGTTAGCCAAAAAAGCCCTGCTAAGGAGGCCATTGGGTAGTCACAACTCTGACCCATTTTATGCTGATATGGAGAAGGGGCTTTTCAAGAGAATAAATAATTTGGGTATAGGGCCTCAGGGATTAGGAGGAAGAGTAACTACTTTAGCCGTTCATATTGAAACTTATCCTTGCCATATTGCTTCTCTACCTGCTGCAGTAAATATCGAATGTCATTCTCATCGAGTGATGGAATTTGAATTATGACCTTTATTCCCTGTCAATCATCTGTAGTTTAACAAATGATAAATGACTGATAACTAATAGAAGAGGAGGAAAAATAATGATAGAAATAAGATTTCATGGAAGAGGTGGTCAAGGAACAGTCGTTGCTTCCAAAATTTTGGCTGACGCCATTGCTAAAGAAGGAAATTTTGTTCAAGCTTTTCCTGAATTTGGTGTGGAAAGGAGAGGAGCGCCTGTCTATGCTTTTATCAGAATTGATGATAAAGAAATATATCTCAAGAGTAAAATTTACACCCCTGATCATATTGTCGTTTTGGACCCAACATTAATTGAAGCAATTGATGTCACAGAAGGTTTAGAAGATGGAGGATGGATTATCATTAACAGTGACCGACAACCAAATGATTTTAAATTTCCTGAGAAATTTAAAGTAGCGACTATTGATGCTACTGGAGTTGCGGTTAAACATAAATTAGGAACACGAGCAGCACCTATTGCTAATACTGCTATTTTAGGAGGAGTGGTTAAGGTATTAAAAGTAGCCAAACTTGAATCAGTTGTTCAGTCAATTCGAGAAGCAATTGCTATAAAACCTGAAGAAAATGTGGCTGCTGCCCAAGAAGCCTATCAATTAATAAAGACTTCTTAAGCGGGAATAATAATGTCAAAAAGAGTATGAGAGAACATGAAAACCATAGAGAACACAAATGAATGAAAAATTCCAAATTACAAATTCCAAATTACAAACAAATTCCAAATTCCAATGTTCAAAATTCAAAACTGATTTATTTCGGTCATTTGGTATTTGCCCTCGTCCTGAGGCCTCGGGCCGAAGGAGTCATTGGATATTGTTTGGGATTTGGGATTTTATAAAGTAAGTGGTCTCTGTGGTTAAGTTTGACAATACTGTGGAAATAATAAGGAGGAAAAATGAGTAA
>JBHIEE010000008.1:0-42775 GCA_046760445.1 Candidatus Aminicenantia bacterium | reverse complement strand
GCCTGCCCCGTATATCCCGAGTACTCGGGACTACGGGGCGAGGAATTTGTGATTTAATTTTAATGGAGGTGAAGCTGTAATACAGCCTTTGAAGACCCTTGTTAATACTACATTTTCAAAGCTGAAAGGGCACATTAAAGGAAGGAGGTTCAATAAAAATGAAAAAAGAATATTCTTCACAAGAATCTATTTGGCTATCAGATACTTATGGCGCTCATAATTATCATCCGTTGCCTGTAGTTATCTCCCGAGCAGAGGGAGTATGGGTCTGGGATCCAGAAGGAAGAAAATATATGGATATGCTAAGTGCCTATTCTGCAGTTAACCAAGGTCATCGACACCCAAAAATCATTCAGGCTCTGAAATCCCAGGCTGAAAGAGTAACTCTGACTTCAAGATCTTTCCATAATGATCAGTTAGGACCATTTTTGAAGAAATTAACTGATTTCTGTGAAATGGAAATGGCTCTTCCAATGAATACTGGGGCCGAGGCAGTGGAGACTGCTCTTAAAACAGCACGGAAATGGGGATATTATAAAAAGGAAATACCTCAGGACAAGGCAGAAATCATTGTTTGTCAGGGGAATTTTCATGGTCGGACAATCAGTATCGTCAGCTTTTCAAGCGTCAAGCAATATCGTGATGGATTTGGTCCTTTTACTCCAGGCTTTAAATTGATTCCTTTTGGAAATATCGATGCTTTGAAAGAGGCAATTAACGAAAATACAGCTGGATTTTTAGTTGAACCAATTCAGGGGGAAGGAGGAATTATCATTCCTCCTGAAGGTTATTTAAAAGAGGCTAAATCCATTTGTCAGAAAAATAATCTTTTATTCATCTTAGATGAGATTCAAACTGGTTTGTGCCGCACCGGAAAAACCTTTGCCTACCAGTATGAAGAAGCCAAACCTGATATTTTAATCCTGGGTAAAGCATTAGGAGGAGGAGTTCTTCCTATTTCAGCCATTGTTTCTAGTAGGGAAATTCTGAGTGTCTTTAATCCAGGCGATCATGGAAGCACTTTTGGAGGCAATCCATTAGCCTGTGCTGTAGCGATTACTGCTTTAGAAGTTTTAGAGGAAGAAAATTTAGCTCAAAGAGCAACTGAAATGGGCGAATATTTTATGATAAGATTGAAAGAAATGGATAGCCCCAAAGTGAAAGAAATCAGAGGAAAAGGACTTCTTATTGGAGTAGAAATTAAGAAAGAATATGGGAATGCACGATTATACTGTGAAGAATTAATGAAAGTTGGCCTTCTGTGCAAAGAAACCCATGAAACCGTGGTTAGATTTGCTCCTCCATTAGTTATTACCAAAGAAGAAATCGACTGGGCGCTGGGAAGAATTAGGGAAATATGGAAAAAGCATTAAAGAAAAAAAATAAAATAATTTTTTTAGGGATTATTTTTCTTGCTCTCATGGTTAGAATATGGGGAATATCTTTTAACCTTCCTTACATTTATCATATTGATGAGGCACGTTTTTCGAAAATTACGATTAATTATTTTTCAGGAGACTTAAATCCACATTTTTTTCACGTCCCTTCTATGCATAGCTATGTGATTGCTGGTATATGGGGAAGTTATTTTTTAATTGGAAAAATCTGTGGAGAATTTAACTCTTTAACTGACTTTACTAACTCTTTTAATAAGGACTCTACCCTATTTTTTATTTTAGGTCGATTATTTAGTGCTATTCTGGGAGTAGCTACTGTTCTGGTCGTATATTACTTAGGAAAGAGAATGTACAATCATAGAGTGGGAATTTTAGCTTCCTTATTACTAATTTTTTCTCCTGTCCATAATAAAATCTCCCATTATATGGTTCCTGATGGCCCAATGGTGTTCTTTTTAATTTTTTCTTTTCTTTTTATTTGGCTTATTTATTTAAAAGGTGAGACCAAATATTATATTCTTGCTGGATTAATGGCTGGTTTTGGTATGGCCACCAAGTATGGAGGGCAGCTTCTTTTCATTCCCTTATTATTAGCTCATCTTTTTCATGGATTAGAAAAAAAACAATCTCTTAAAGAAATTATTTTCACTTTTAAACCAATCCTTTCGGGCCTGTTTTTTATTTTAGGATTTATCATCGGTTGTCCCTATGCTATTTTAGACTTTCCAACCTTCTGGAGAGACTTTAATTGGCAGGCCAGACATCTATACACTGCTGGACATTATGGTTCTTCCACAGCTCAACCAGCTTGGTTATTTTATTTAAAATATGGATTTCGGGAAAATATAGGTAAATTCTCTCAATATTTAGTTTTCTTGGGAATTGTGTGGGGGATAATTCGACTTAGAAAACGTGAAATAATTTTACTCTCCCTCCCCTTATTTTTATTTTTTGTTATGAGCAACTGGAAAACAATGGCTGTAAGATATCTCCTCCCAGTAGTTCCTTTTTTAGTTCTAATTGGTGCCTATGCCCTTGATTTTAGTTTTACTCAGTTGAGCTCTAAGTTCAGTTTTTTAAAAAAGAAAGAAGTATATATTTGGAGTTTAATTGTTATTATTCTGCTCTATCCGAGTATTCTGAAGGTTGTTAGGTTTAACTATAGTTTGACTCAGAAAGATACCCGAACTATTGCTAAAGAATGGATAGAACAAAATATTCCAAAGAGGAAAAAAATTGCTCTTGAAATGTACTGTCCGCCTATTTCGAGAAGAAATTATAAAATAATATATAGGCACAGTCTCTCTCAGGTTGGATTAGAATGGTTACATAAAAGGAAAGTAGAATTTATTATTGTTAGTGATATAATGTATAATCGATTTATTAGAGCTCCTCAGGAATTCCCTCAGCAGACCAAATTTTACCATTCCTTAGAGGAAAAAGCATTATTAATAAAGTCGTTTCAGCCAAAATGGGATGAGTATTTAACTGATTTACATAATCCCACTATTAAAATTTTCAGATTAAGTAATTATCCGAATTTTTCTTTTCCTGGGAATTTTAATTTTTATTCCCAGATTCTCTCTTTCAGAAAATTGACTCCAAAAGAATGGAGTGTTAAAACCAAAATTTCAGTAAAGGATTTATTAAAGGGAAATGAGAAGGTAAAAAATCCTTATTTCCGAATCATTAACGACAAAGGAGAAGAACTAAGTAAATTCTTAGTTTTTGAAGGAGAAGTAAATTCTTCCTCTTTCTTTTCCAATTCATTCAAAGTGAGAAATCTTCCTCTAAAAGGAACACTCAAAATTGGATATGAATATTCCTTTTCGCCCAGCCCAATTTTCGTCAAACCACAAGGAAATTTAGAAAAGGAGCGCTCTTTAATTGAAGAAATCGACCAGTTCATCTCAAGCCAGAAAAAATTTAAACTAATTTTTCTATATTTCCAATTTCCAAATACTCGAGGAGATGACTACTTCCAATCAATAACTATCTCTAAATTTGGCAATCAAGGGCAACTAACTACAAAAATCTTCGGAGGTGAATTGACGCAGGGAAACGATTATGTGCTCAATCCATGGATTAAAATAACTGATTCAAAAGGAAAGGAGATTTTTAAATTAATAATTTTTAACGGAAAGGTCGGCTCACATGAAGCAGACAAGAAAGCCCCTTTAGAAAACTCAAAGGATTTCTCTCTCTTACCAGAAGACTTTAAAATTTACATCGGTTATGATTACTATTTCGATTTGGAATACCCTGATTTAGCAGGTGGCCCAGAAGAAATAGAGTTGCCCATTAACTATTAAAGCTCCTATCCAGATTGTGTGGGTAATGTATTATCGCAATGGCAATAATTAAATTCAAATTTTTCATAGTCTTATAAAAACTCAAACTCCAAAATCCAAATGCCAAATGACTAAATGTCAAAACCGTGAAGTGTAAAGCGTAGGGTATTATTTATCACTTTACCCTTCACTCCTTACTCTTCACGATTTAATATTTTTGGGCTTTGTCATTTGAACTTTTCATTCTTCTATTATATTATTCCTTTATCTACACAAAATGGAAAAAGAGTTATTATTAATTAATTCTTGAAGGAATATATTTCTTAAATTTTAAAGCCATTAATAAAGTTTCCAGCAAGGTAAGTAAATTAAGTTTGGTTTTACCTCTTTCTCGATCCACAAAAGTAATGGGCGCTTCATTGATAGAAAATTTCATTAAATAAGCTTTATAAAGGATTTCCAGGACAATGGAAGGCCCGACAGAGATTAAGTCATCAAGATCAATTTTTTCCAATACTTCTTTCTTAAAACATCGATATCCAGAGGAAACATCTTTAACCGGAATTTTAAATTGCCAGCGAATAAAATTCCTGACTAAAAGAGTAATCAATTTTCTTGGAAAGCTTCGATTAGCATCCTTCCCCCCCTTGACAAATCTTGAGCCAATAACTAAATCGTATTGATTGCAATATTCCAATAATAGGGGAATGTATTTGGGCTGGTGAGAAAAATCCCCATCCATTTCAATTATATAATCTGGATTTAATTTTAAAGAAGCCTTAAAACCATCTACTCCTCCAGCTCCTCTTCCTCTTCTTTTTTTCCTTAATAAGAGATGGATCCTCTTATTTTTTTGGGCTAATTTTTTAACAATTTTAGCCGTTCCATCTGGTGAATCATCATCAGCAACAAGAATTTCCAAAGTATAATCTAATTCCAAATTTAGTATTTCTTTAATTAAATCTTCAATATTTTCTTTCTCATTATAGGTGGGAATCATTACCACTACTTTTTTCTTTCTAATGTTCATTTTTTAATTAGATTCTCAATTTCTTGGAAAACCTTCTTAGCAGAAATGCTTTTCATACACTTCATATCTGGACAGAATTGTTTGTAACAAGGAGAACAGTCTACCCCAGTAAATATCTTTTTTCCCCGGGAGTATAGTTCTATTTCCTGGGGACAGGTAGGACCAAACAGGACAATCACTTTTTTCTTTAATGCAATAGCTAAATGCATAGCTAAAGAATCTGAACTGACTATCAAATCCATTAGAGAAATAAACCCAGCAAAATCTAACGGTGAATTGTCGCTTCCAGTATTATATACTTTATAATTGGACTTCATCTCTATGTTTTTGTTTATTTCTCGTTCCTTTTCTCCACCGAGTAAAAAAATTGCCACCTGCAATTTCTCTCCCAAATAACCAATCAATTCCAAGAATTTCTCTTCCGGCCATCTTTTAGTTTCAAATTTTGTCCCAGCTCCAGTATTTAAACCAATACAGAGATTAGAAGCAATTTTATTTTTCTTGAAAAATTGGTTGACTTTATTTTTATTTTCCTCTTCTAAATTTAAAATATATTCATCATTTTGATAATCCAATTCACACATCTCATATATAAGTTGGGGGTAAGTCTTTTGGTTCTGATAAAACTTGAGATTGTTGTCTATCCCTAAGCGAAAGGCGTATTCACTTGCTTTATTAAAGATCGTCAAACTTCCATATTGGTTTATTCCAAAACCATATTTTTCTCGGGCACTAATTTTTGTCGCTAAAGCCGTCGATTTTATCTCTTTATCTAAACAAATAACCACATCATATCTTTCTACCAAAAACCTGGGAATTTCTTCTAAATTATAAACAATTATTCTATCTATAAACTGATTATTAGATAAAAGTTCTTCGCTCTCTTCATCAACTAACCACGAAATGTAGGAATCAGGATATTTCCTTTTCAATCCAGTGAGAAGACAAGTAGTTCTTAACACATCCCCCATTGCCCCACACTTAATAATTAATATTTTAGTTCCAAACTCTTTATAATAAGGGCAGGTATCACATAATTGATTAAATCGGCAGGGAGTTTCACCCTGAAAATAGCGACAATTATTTTTAATTACCAAGATTCTGTCCTGATTTTAGAGAAATCTCTTCAGCCAATATAGTTTTTTGTCAAAAATGAGAAAAAAATAATCTTGAATAAGAAATATTCCCTTAAAACTTTAAAACAATTATTCTTCACTTACTGGTTCTGGTTTTTCACTCTCATTCCCATTTTGGTCCCAGGCAGTAACAGTATAAGCGTATTTCTTATTCAGCGATAAATTACGGTCTTGATATTCAAAAGTATTAGCATCTGGAGTAGTATAAATTTCCTGATACGCCTCGTCATCCTGACCAACTTCTTTTCGGTAAACGGAATATTTTATTATTGTAATGCTTGGATTTTGCTCATTTTCTGGATTCTTTTCCCACCTTAAGGTATTAATTTTCTCATCATGAAATAAAATCCTATTAATTTTAGTCTCTAAGCCTAAATTTACGGGGGGTAAGAGTCTCCTCTTTCCTGCTCTATATCTATACATCACTTCATATGGACCTTTAAAATTATCAGCGTAAACTAAGTGAACTCCACCTTGCTCATCAACCCATAATGAAGGATTGCCTGAAATGGAGGAATTATTCGATAAGTTTATTGCCTCAGACCACTGTCCATCCTCATATGACTTTAAAAATATTTCCCAATTACCGATATTCTCTGCCCAAGCGACATAAATATCACCTGTTTCTTTGTCAACGGCAATGGTTGGCTGTTCAGAAGGAGTGGAAGTATCTGAAAAATTGGTAATCTCTTTCCATTCCCCATTTATTTTCTGTCTGAAAAAAATCTCTTTATTTCCTTTACTCTTATTTTCCCAAACGATATATACATTCCCATTATTATCAGAATCTATTTTGGGAAAACAAAAATCTATTCCCGTGCCCTCTGAAACAGCAACTGGATTACTCCACTTTGTCTCATCAGTAGGTTCTGGATTATATGAGTACCAGACAATGGAGTTGTTAGCTTGGCTTCTATTGATCCAAGCCACATGGGCTGCCCCTTTCCCATCAATAGTTATCTCAGGAGTATAAGCTCTATTCGTAACAGTAGGAATGATATCTATATAACTCCAGTGCGTTTTATCGGGATCCTTATAACTCAACATAATTTCCCAGTAGGCGGCAGCACCTGATGGAGCATTCTGGTCATCCTGCCAGACTAAATAAATAAATTGGTTGGCATTATCTACCACAATAGACTGGTACACTGAACCTCCGTTACGGGTATCAGAAACATTAAGATTATTCTTTAATTTCCCATTCTGATAATAATTATAAAATATTTCATAGGTTGAAACTCTGGCTGCAAATGCAATGTGAGCTATTCCCTTTTTATCAACAAATAATGAGGGAACTGGGCCTTCATCTATTTTAAGGTTCCCAGAAACTTTTACTGCCTTTTCCCAAGTTCCGTCTTCATTAGTACTAAAATAAATTCTTTTAGCTTGACTTTCTTCAACCCAGACAACATAAGCTTTTCCCTCACTATTGGCAGCTACAACAGGACCCCAAGAATGAATAGCTGAATTTGAGATATTAACTGGATCAGTCCAGGTATAAGCACTTTTTAAAGGAACGTGTTTTCTTCTAAACGAATTAATTTTATTTCCTGAAATTCCTTCAAAACTTACCATAAAAATTGTTATTATTCCTATAAGAAGAATCGATTTATTTTTCATTTTAGCTCCTCTTTTAAATAGAATAATAATTATACATATAAGAAGAATCAAGTCAAGATATTCATATTGTAAAATCTCTGTGGAAAATGGTTATTAAAAAGCTATCACTAAACTCACTCCATATTCGAATCCACCTAATTCTATTTTATGATTATTCTCCTCTGTTTTAGCTTTGGTATATTTTAATTTTAGATTTAACCAAAATGGTAAGTCTTTTACTATCTGGAAATATGTTCCTCCTTGGAAATGATAGCCTTTGGTATAGTTAAAAACAGTTCCGATAGGATTTGCTTCATAGTAAAAATAAAAATCCATCCCTCCCCCTAAATAGGGGCGGAACTGGCCTATTGGCTTAATATATCGAAAGCCAAGTGAAATCGGGATAAGAAGAAATTTTGTTTCTTCTTTCGTGTAAGTTAACTGACCTAATTTATAAAGTCGTTTTATCTCGAGGTAAAAATCAAAGTCATATATAAAAAAGGCTGAAAGACCAATTCCCTGAATTAATCCTCCATCTTGGTAAACTGCTTTAAAGCGTGGCTCATTCATATTGTAACTCCCAACAGTGAATTCTATTGTGCCTTGAATCTGTCTATCAGCAGATAAAATATTCTGAGTAAATAATAAATTTAACCCAATTAGGAGTAAAATTCCCATAAATATGCATGATACCTCTCTCCTGCTAATCATAGGCAATTATTTTTCACTAATCAATTGAGATTTTTTACTTTCATTTCCTTCATTATCCACAGCTGATAATGAATAAGAGAATTTTTCGTTTAAGGATAAGTAGCGATCTTTATATTCAAAAACATTTGCCTCTGCAGTGGAAATTAATTGTAGGTTCTCATCATTTTCATCCAATTTTTTTCGATAGATTCTATAATTAGCCACAGTAATGGCATCATTAAGAGGATTTTTGGTCCAGTTGATAATATTAATTTTTTCATCAGAAAACAAAGAACTATTGATTACAGTTTCGAGAGTAATATTAATTGGAGAAAATACTTTTTCTTCAGTAACTGACTCTGAAGCCTCACTTTCATATCCTCCTTGAGCAACTGCAGTAAGAGCATAAGTATATTTTTTTGTGGTGGGTAAATTTTTATCCTCATACTCAAAAGTATTTCCCGTGACAGAAGTTATTAGTTTATATTCATCATCTTCCTGTTCTACCTCCTTACGATAAATCCGGTAATTTATTATCTCAAGGTTTTCGTTTTTCGGGTTTTCCTCCCAGGTTAAAATATTTATTTTTTTAGTCTGAGAATTATCAAGTTTGGTTTCAAGAGAAACATCAATCGGTGGGAAGACTTGTGGAGCAACTTCTTTGGTGCTAGTATACATTATCTCATAAGAACCTTTAAAATTATCAGCATAAGCAATATGAATTTCTCCAGAATCATCAACCCACAAACTTGGATTAATTGAGGCAGAAGAATTACTCGTCAAATTTATTGATTGAGACCACTGACCATTTTGGTAATACTTGAAAAAAATCTGCCACTTCCCGGCTCGCTCCTGCCAGACCACATAAATATTCCCTGAATTTTTATCCACTGCTATGTCGGGATTGATAGAAGCTCCAGCAGTATTGGAAATATTTTCTATAGATTCCCAAGTTTCATTCACTTTTTCCCGAAAGAAAATTTCACTATTCCCCCCACTCATATTTTCCCAGACTACATACACCTTTCCAGTGTTATCAGAGATTATTTTTGGCCAACAAAAACCTCTTTGCGTATTTCCTGAAATAGCAATTGGATCACTCCATTTATTAACATTGGTTGGCTCGGGATTTTGGGTATAATATACAACAGAATTATTGGAAGATCTTTGAATCCAAACCACGTGAGCCTTTCCATTCCCATCAACTGTTATCTCAGGAGTATAAGCTCTTCTTGAACTTGGAGAAATAATATCAATGTTGCTCCAATGAGTGGCATTAGGATCTTTATAGCGGAACATAATTACCCAAGTCACATTCTCATCATCCTGCCAAACAACATATCGATACAGAGTAGAATTATCGACAGCGGTCGACGGATAAGCAGAACCTCCAATATTGGTTTCTGAAACATTAATATTTTGACTCCACCCAGCTTTATAATTACTGTAAAATATATCATAAGTATAAGGCCCAAGAGCAGTATAAACAAAATGGCTTCTTCCAGTATCATCAATAACCAAATCCGGCCAGGGGCCAGAAGCACTAATTCTCACCTCTCGGGAGACATCCTGAGGAGTTGCCCATTCTTCGCTTTCATTGGTATTAAAATAAATTTTTCTCGGACGTCTTTCTTCAACCCAAACTACGTATGCCTTGCTATTCTGATCTGCTACAATCTGAGGCTCTAAGGAATTTACTGAAGAATTAGAAATATTTACTGGCTCTATCCACCCAGCCTGATTAAATGATGGGTTGTCTTTTCTAAATGAAGTATTTTTATCAAGAGGTATTTTTCCTAGAATAAAAAAATAAACCAAAATGGGATAAATAAAAAAAATTGTTTTTTTCTTCACTAATTTTTCCTTTCTTGAATTTTAACTGAAATCATAACCCAAAAGCAAATTATTAGCGAAAAATACTCTCAATTTATTCAGAATAAATAATGTCAAAATAATCAAGCCACAAGCTTCCTTTACCAGTAAATAAAATTTTTAATTGTAGTTCATCTTCTCGATTTAAAAAGAACCTGAATTCAAAATCTTGATATCTATTATTCTTTTTAAACTCGTTTCCGGTTAGGAAATTAGAATAAATTCGCTCTTTTCCTCTTTTCGAAAAAATTGCAATGCCTAATATTTTTTCTTTAATTGAATTGTCATCTGTCTTTAATCTGAGAATTAATTTATAATGTCCTGGTAAATATATTTTATTTAACTTGAAATTAATAAACTTCCTCTTGTCTTTTACTCTGTCTAAAAACAGAGCACTTCCCTTTGAAGCGTCAAGTTGATAAACTACTTTACCAAAAGGTAAGGGAAACCATTCAGCTTCCAAGGTATGGTTTTTCCCGATCAACTTTTTTCCTTTGTCATGCCACAAATAAACCTCTGACATGCCATCTTTTCCTCTGAAAACTAATTTATCTGAATTGTCTTTTATAAAATCAGCTATTTCTTTATTAATGTGATCAGTTCTTAATATTGATGGAGAGGTAATAATCCAGATTCTTTTATTGGAGTTCTCTTTTATCACTTTTTGTAAATCTGCTAAATTATTAATCCAGTTAGCTCCAATGTAGACATCTTTCCACCCCTCCTGCGTCTTTTCCCAAGCGTCCCAAGTGCCTGGCCCTCCTGACCAGAGCCAATAATCTACTCGGCCAGCATAAATATATTGAAAAATAACATGAATAGCAATTACCAGGTCATCCTCTTTCAAATAGTGTCTGACATATTCTCCGACTCCTTTATGGTCATAATGTTCAAATCTACCCGATCGAGTGATTATATCTGTAGAAATTTTATCCTGATAATTTCTATTAATAATTCTTTGGATTTTTCCTAAACCGGCTTGATCTGTAAAAGAAAAAACAATCATCAAAAATAATCCAATTGAAAAGACGCGATTTAAGATATCCTCCCTTTTTCTCAAATGGAAAGGGGTTAATATTAGGCTACTCAAAATTTGAGATATTTTCCAAACAGCAACTAAATATAGGAGAATAATGATTGGTTTTAATTGAAAAAGATATCGTGGTTGAATATGAGTTCTGAAAAAACCCAGAAAAAATAACGGGAAAATCAGACATAGATTTAAATAATACCAGCCCTGATAAAAAACAATTTCATTTCCAGCTTTTTGTTTTTTGACTGAGAATGCTCCCAGAAATAAAAAGACCCCAAAAAAGATTAGCAGTCCCATATGAGGAAAAGATTTTAAAATTTCTTTGAAATAAGCAAAAGAAAAATCAGTGAAAAAATAATTAATAATCCCTGAGAAGGCGGGCTCAGCTTTATAATAAACTTGACCTACCCTCCAGAAAAAAATCTCATGGAGTTGAATTAGAAGATAAAAGAGCGAAATTGAAGAGAAAATTAAGATGGTGTCTTTTTTAAAAAATCTCTTAGCTCCTTTTATAAGAAATAATGCTGGAAAGCAAAACCATAAGCCCATTCCTAATTGATGAACAAGAGGTGCAAGTAAAAAGAATACAAGAGTTAAGTATTTATATTTTTTTTGATTTTCAAAAAATCCTTTATAAAAAAAATAGAGACTTATTAGATAAATTAATTGAAGTGGGGCGAAATAAAGGACAGTGCGAGAATACTCTGTTTCCCACGTAGAGAAAATAATTATAATAATTGAAATTATAACTATAATCTCATTTAAAAATTTTTTACCAAAAAGATATAACACGGGAACTAAAGCCACACTTGAAATGACACTAAATATTCTCAAATTTAACTCATTTAATCCAAAAATTAAGGAAAAAAAACTTAAAAAATAAGAATATAAAATCCCCTTGAAAAGAACATGTCCCGAAGGATATAAAGGATATCCAAATTTTAATATTCTTTTTGCTGCCAAATAATAAAAACCCTCATCCATCCAGAGGGACAAGTTTCCTAAATTTTTAAATCTCAAGATTAAACAAATAACAGAGATTGCTATTAGAAGCACAACAATCAGAATATTTTTTTTCTTGAGGAATGAGCTATAAAGAGCGTTCATTAAACTCCTGCTAATTTTACCACACCCGTCTTTTATTGACAATGACATTTTATTTGCATTATGATAAGAACCTAAAATTCAAAATTTCGTTTACCGCCTTTTAAGATGAGTAAAGTAAGCTTGGTTAAGTGTTCGGAATACGAGCTTTCTTCTCTCAAACGGGCGATTAGTCTCTCTTTAGAATTGATAGGTGGAGTGAATAAATTTGCCAAAAAAGGAGCGAAAGTTCTTCTCAAACCAAATGTAATGATGCCTAAAAAATATGGTTTTCCTGCCAATACTCACCCTCTTTTCCTCCAGGCTGTTATTGAGATATTTAAAGAAAAGGGCACAAAGATTATAGTTGGGGAAAGCTCAGCCGGGAGTCAGGCAGGAGTAACATTCACCAAAAAAGCCTTAAAAATCGCTGGAATTGAAAATGTGGTCAACAACACTGGCGCTAAGTTAGTCAATTTTGATTTTGACCAAGTAATTATGACTAAAATTGATAATCCCTATGCAAAATCTATTCCCATTGCTAAGACTGTGTTGGAAGCTGATTTAGTTGTTTCTCTACCAAAATTGAAAACCCATACCTACGGAAATATCATTACTGGAGCGATTAAGAATATGTACGGAACTGTTCCCGGTCAAATTAAGGCAGAATATCACAGATTAGCTCCTAAGCCAGAACAGTTTTATACTATTATAAGAGATATATTTAAAGCTATCAATCCAGGTTTAGCTATTTTTGATGCAATTGAGGCTATGGAAGGAGACGGACCTTCTGCTGGAGAACCAAGATATGTTGGTTTTATCATCGCCAGTGAAGATAGTGTTGCCGCTAATGCGGTAGCTTCTGAACTTATCGGGATACCTTCACTGAGAGTTCTAACCACCAAATTTTGCGCTGAGGCAAATCTTGGTAAAGGAGATATAAAAGAAATCGAGATTGTAGGAGAAGATTTGAAAAATGTTGCCATCAGAAATTTCAAACTCCCCACCTCTACTGTAATAAATCCTTATTTATACAGATTTATATTAAATATGACCAAAACCCAGCCTGTGATTGATCATAAAAAGTGCAATTTATGCCGAATTTGTGTAGATTCTTGCCCAATGAATGTTATCGAAGAAAAAGAGAAAAAAATGATTATTAATTATGAAGAGTGCATTGGTTGTTTTTGTTGCAATGAAGTCTGTCCTACTCACGCTATAAAAGCCAAAAGGAAATTTATCATAGGGAACATTTTATCAAAGTTAATTTTATCTCGATGGTAAATTAAGATTTAAAACTTTAAACCTAAAATGAAAAAAAAAGTTCTTTTGCTTCATTGTCCTGAAGATAAAGTTTATCTTCATGATTATTATACAAGTTATTCCTCCAAAGCTAATTATTACTGGTCTCCTTCAGATTTAATAATTCTCAGTGGAATTCTAAGAGAATATAACTTGTTAGTGATTGATGCTATAGCGGAGAGACTTTCTCCTGAAGAATGTGAAAGAAAAGTCTTAGATTTCAACCCAGATGCCATTATTTTTACTACAGGAAGTGCTACCTTAGAAAATGATGTTGCTTTTCTGAAAAATTTAAGAAATAAAATTTCTTCATTGATTATTGGCTCAAGCTCAATTTTCCAGTTCGAAGGGGAATACTTTTTAAAATCATATCCTGTCATTGATGCTCTTATTTTAGATATTATTAGTCCAGAAGTAGTTGATTTTATTGAAGGGAAAGAGAAAGAATACCATACCATTGGCTATCGGAAAGGAAATAATTTATATATCTCTTCTGGGTTCAAAAGAGAGCAAAACTTCCATATTTCTATTCCCCGTCATGAATTGTTCAAGTTCTGGTTAAATAGAAGTCCCTTAGCTAAAAGAACCCCTTTTGCCATTGTTATTACTTCCTTAGGATGTCCTTTTACCTGTGAGTTTTGCGTGGCAGGCTCGATGAATTACCAATACCGAAATATTGACAATGTCATCCAAGAGCTCAAACACCTGCAAGCTCTTGGAGTTAAAGAAATAATGTTTAATGACCCTACATTCACAGTTTCCAAAAAACGGACTTCTGAGCTCTGCCAAAAAATGATGGATAATGGCCTTGATTTTACTTGGCTATGCAATGCTCATGTGTCCAATATAGACGAAGATTTAATATCTAAGATGAGTGAAGCAGGATGCCATACTCTAATGATAGGGGTAGAGAGTGGGACCGATGAAATCTTAGAAAAATATTCTAAGAAAACTACCAGAGATAAAATTAAAAATGCCTTCAAGATATGTAAAAAATATAAAGTTAAAACCCTTGCCTATTTTATTATTGGTCTTCCTGGAGAAACAAGAGAGTCTATTTTAGAAACAATCAGCTTTGCCAAAGAGTTGGATTGTGATTTTGCTTCATTCACTGTGATTACTCCCGATATAGGTTCAAAGTTGCGCCAAGAAGCGATTGAAAAAGGATGGTTAGATCCGGGAATTAGGATTTTCGATAGCACTTCTTTTCCAGTTTTCAGTTCAGGAGAATTAACAAAAAATGAGATTTGGAAATTAAGACAAAAAGCCATAAGATCTTTTTATTTAAGACCCTCCTATTTAATAAAAAAGCTTAAGAGTGTTCGTTCCTTTAAAGAATTTACATTCTTAGTTGAACAAGCATTAACTATGTTTTCCAGACAATAATGAAAAGAGTTATTATAAATGCCGATGATTTTGGTTTAACTTCAGGAATAAATAAAGGAATAATTTTGGCTCATCAAAAAGGTATTCTCACCAGCACTACTCTAATGGCTAATATGCCCGGTTTCAGTCAAGCAGTAAAATTAGCAAAAAAAAATAAATCATTAGGTGTTGGCATTCATTTGAATATAATTCGAGGAGAACCCATCAGTTCCCCTCAGAAAGTGCCAAGTCTATTGAACAATCATGGCCATTTTTTAACCACTTCTCAATTCTTAAAAAAAATAGTGCTTAGAAAAATTATATTGATAGAAATAGAGTACGAATTTCGAGCACAGATTGAGAAAGTTTTGGGAAAAGGAATTCATATTACTCATTTTGATAGTGAAAAGCATATCCATTCCATCCCTCAAATAATGCAAATTGTTACAAAATTAGCTATTGAGTATCGAATTCCCCGGATACGATTTATAAATGAATTTTGTCTTTCGTCGAATATCACTCAATCTTTTAAATCAATTCTGGTTTCCTTTTTAAATTCTAGAAAAAAGAAAGACCTCATTAATTCAGGCATATTGATTCCTGATAAATTTTATGGTATTTGTAAAAGCGGACAAATGAATAAGAAAAGATTTAAGATAATCTTTTCAAAACTGAATGAGGGGATAACCGAAATAATGACTCATCCAGGAATAGTTGACAAAGAATTAAATGAGATTGAGCAGAAATATGGTCCATTTTATCTTAGAAAAGGAAGGGAAAAAGAATTAGAAACGTTATTAGATCAAGAATTAAAAAAAATCATTAAAAAAGAAAATATTCAATTAATCCATTTCGGTCATATTCGGGGAAATCAATAAGAGCATGAAAAGAAAACCCTTTCCTGATGTTTCAGTAGTTGTTCCTTTTTATAATGAACAGGAAAATATTAAAGAACTTTATAAAAGATTAATCCAAGTTTTAAAGAAATTGAATTTGAAATATGAACTGATTTTTATCGATGATGGCAGCACAGATAATACCTATCAAATTCTGACTGAGATATTTCAAAAAGATAAGAATGTTAACCTTATCAAATTAAGAAAAAATTTTGGGCAGACGGCGGCATTAGCTGCTGGATTTGACTTTGCCCAGGGAGAAATTATTATTTCAATGGACGGAGACTTACAACATGATCCCGATGATATACCAAAGTTATTAGACAAAATGAAAGAAGGATATGATATTGTTAGTGGCTGGCGAAAAAAGAGAGTTGATAATTTAATATTTAGAAGATTTCCCTCAATGATGGCCAATAGAATCATGAAGTTTTTATCAGGAGTAAATATCCATGATTTCGGAACTACTTTTAAGGCTTATAAAAGAGAAGTAATTAAAGGTATTCATCTTTACGGTGAACTTCATCGGTTCATTCCAGCTTTAGCCAGCCGAACAGGAGTCCGAGTCACTGAAGTTCCAATAAAGAATATAGTACGACAGAAAGGGAAGTCAAAATATGGGCTTTCTCGAGCCCGAAGAGTTCTATTCGATTTATTAACAGTGAAATTCATCATTAGTTTTATTGATAGGCCACTCCAGTTTTTTGGATTAATTGGTTTAGGTTTTGGAACGATTGGATTTATAATTGCTTTAATCCTTACTGTGGGTTTTTATTTTTTTGACTTATCAATTAAAGAAAATTTGGGCAATTTGATTCTAGGTATATTTTTAATGATTTTAGGGGTTCAGTTTATCATGACTGGTTTATTAGCTGAAATCATTTCAAGAATTTATTTTATTACCCACAAAACCCAAATTTATTCTGTAAAAGAGGTGAAAAGCCAGAGAGATGAGACCTGAGCTTTTATCTTATCTTGTTTGTCCCGAATGTAAGGACTCATTAGAAATTAATATCATAAAACAAGAAAACGGCGAGATAATAGAAGGGAAATTATCTTGTGGCGAGTGTAATCTCGGTTTTCCAGTAAGAAATGGCATTCCTCGGATGGCATTAAAAGAAGATTATTTTCTAAAAGAAAGGACTAAAAAAAATTTTGCATTTTCCTGGAGAAAATTTGCTAATATTTATCAAGATCCAAGAGACTTTTTAAATTGGATTTATCCTAAGAATAAATATTTCTTTAAAGACAAAATTGTTTTAGATGCAGGTTGTGGTACAGGAAAACATGCTTTATTCGCCTCTCGGTTTGGAGCTAAGGAAGTGATTGCTTTCGATTTAAGCAACTCGGTTGAGGTTGCTTTTGATCTCACTCTCCCTGCCAAGAATGTTCATATAATTCAGGCAGACATATACCACTTACCATTCAAAAGTAACTTTGATTATATATACTCCATTGGAGTTTTACAGCATTTACCTAATCCCAAAAAGGGATTCGAAAATTTAACCCAACTTTTAAAAGGAAAAGGATGGATATCAATTTGGGTGTATGGTTATGAAGGAACTGGTCTAGTTAGAAAAATAATAGATCCCATTAGAAAAAATATAACTTCTAAAATGCCTCTCCCTTTAGTATTTCTTCTCAGCTTTTTCCTCACTATAGTGTTTTATCTTATTTCTAAAGGAATTTATAGGCCTTTATCTAAGTTCAAGATTACCCGAAAAATTTTAAAATTTTTACCAATGAACTCTTATGTCCTTTATATTTCTCAATTTAATTTCTCCCATATTTTCAACTCTATTTTTGACCAGTTAATTGCTCCAATTACAAACTATTTTTATAAGGAAGAAATAGAACAGTGGTTTAGAAAGACGGATTTAAAAAATATTATTATTTCTGATAGAAATAATATGAGCTGGAGAGCATCTGGTCAAAAATTGTCATAAAAATAAATATTATATGTGTGGTATTTGCGGTATTTATAGATTAGGTTCACAAGACCCTCTTAATAATAAAATTCTGATGCTAACCCAAAAAATGTGTCAAACCTTGGTTCATCGGGGCCCTGATGATGAAGGCTATTATTCTGACGAGAAAATAGCTTTGGGTATGAGAAGGCTGAGTATTATAGATTTAGTTACAGGACATCAACCAATCCACAACGAGGATAAAACCATTTGGATTGTTTTTAATGGGGAAATATATAACTTTCCTGAATTAAGAAAACAATTAATTAAAAGAGGACATAAATTCTATACCAATTCTGACACAGAGACAATTGTCCATCTTTATGAAGAAGAAGGAGAGAGTGCTGTCAGTAAGTTAAACGGAATGTTTGCTTTCGCCCTTTGGGATAAGAAGAAGAAAATTCTTCTTTTAGCCCGAGACAGACTAGGTATTAAGCCACTGCACTTTTTGGAGCAAGGCAATAAATTCATCTTCGCTTCGGAGATAAAATCGATATTAACTACAGATTACAGGAGAGAGTTAGATTTTAATGCTTTGTCAAAATATTTCACTTTTGAATACATCCCTGCTCCTCAGACTATTTTTAAAGGAATTAAAAAACTTCTCCCAGGACAAATGATCATTATCAAAGAAGACAAAGTAAAAATAAAGTCATATTGGGATGTTAAATACGAATACAGTAATTCAAAAGATGAAAGCTTTTACACTGAACAAATTTATGAAAAACTAAAAGAATCAGTAAAAAAAAGGTTGATCAGTGATGTCCCTTTAGGAGTTTTTCTTAGTGGGGGGATCGATTCTAGTACGATTACCTTATTAATGAGTCAAGTGACTAATTCGGAAATTAAAACTTTTTCTATCGGATTCGAAGAAGAATCTTTCAATGAACTTAAATATGCTCGCAAAATGGCTGATTATCTTGGAACAGAACATCAGGAGTTTGTAGTAAGATCTGAAATGGTTAAGGAACTGGTTCCTGTGTTAATGGAGTATATTGATGAACCGTTAGCTGACGCTTCCATTATCCCGACTTATATTATTTCTAAATTGGCCCGGGAATACGTCACTGTTGCTCTAGCTGGTGATGGAGGAGACGAATTATTTGCCGGATATGATACTTATAAAGCTTATCAGGTAGCTCGTTATTATCGAAAAGTACCTAAATTTATTCGAGATCTTATTATCAAAAAAGTTGCGAATTTCCTCCCTGCTTCAAGAAAGAGACTCAGTTTTGAATTTAAAGCCAAGAAATTTATATCTGGTATAGGCTACCCTCCTGAGATAGCTAATTATATATGGTGGGGAGCATACAATCCTTTGGAAAAAGAAAAATTATTTTCCAAAGAATTGAAATCATTAATTAATGAAGACCCTTTTTCTCCAGTGTTTTTCCATCTAAAAAATCATCAACCAAATAATATGCTTGATAGATTAGGATATCTGGATATAAAACTTTACCTTCAAGATGACTTATTAGTAAAAGTAGATAGAATGAGTATGGCCAACTCATTAGAAATAAGGGTTCCTTTTTTAGATCACACTTTTGTTGAATTTGCCACTTCTATTCCTCATTATTTAAAATTGAAAGGATTAACAACAAAGTATATCTTAAAGAAAACAATGCGCCCTTTTCTTCCCGCAGAGATATTAGATAGAAAGAAAATAGGATTTGATATTCCTTTGGGAGTCTGGATTAAAAATGAGTTGAAGGATTTTGTTTTGGATATTCTTTCCAAGGAAAATCTTAAGAAACATTGTTTTTTCAACTATTCTTATATAGAGAAAATTCTAAAGGAACATTTCTCTGGTGCTCATAATCATCGCCAGTTACTTTGGCCTCTGATTATTTTCCAGTTCTGGTATAACCGATATATCGATGGTAGATAAAAAAGAAGTTTTTCAGCTTTATAAAAATACTGATTTTCTAACTAAGTTATTTATTCGGATAAAATTAATGATTTGTCCTTTTCTCCAGATGGAAAAATACTTTCCTAAAAAGGGAAAAATAACTGATTTAGGGTGTGGAAATGGTCTTTTCTCTAATATCTTAAAGCTGAATTCCCATGAGAGAAAAATAATAGGCTATGACCTGGACGAAAATAAGATTAAAATCGCTAAAAAGACTCAGCCAAAGATTAATCCGGCCATCAGTTTTCATCAGGCAGATATTGTGGAGATTGATTATCCTCCAAGTGATGTTTTTTGCCTAAGTGATGTTCTATATCTCATTCCATTTGATAAACAGGAAATTATTCTAAAAAAGTGTTTTATGTCATTAAAAGAAGGGGGACAGCTAATTATAAAAGAAGTGGATACTAAACCAAGATGGAAATACTGGTGGAATTTTTTTCAAGAAACCTTATCTGTTAAAGTTCTTAATTTTACCTCTGGAAAAAATTTCTATTTTCGAAGCAAGGATGAATATTTATCTATTTTGTCAAAAATGGGGTTCAAGGTAAATATCGTCCGGCTGGATAAAGGATACTGGTATCCTCATTTATTGTATCTTTGCTATAAGAAGTGATTTAAAAAGTTTATCCAGATATATTTTTTATTTAATATAGCCAAGGGCTTTCAATCTTTCTTCTAATGTTTTATCCAGAATAATTTTCTGGATTTTTTCCTGCCTCTTGCCTTCTTTCAGATAAAATTCAACTTTATTAAACAACTCCTGAACAAGCTTTTCCCTTTGAGAAGCTAAATTATTTTTTTCAAGAGGATCAGTCATTAAACGATAAAGTTCTATTTTCTCTTGAGGTGGAGGTGGAGGAGAAAAAAATTGATAAGCTTTAAGTGAATAACTCTCATTAAAAATCAATTTATTCTTCCCTTGAACAATTGATACTTTTCTTGGAATATATCTTACCACCTCGTTAGCTAAGTAGCTCATACAGAGCCTTTCCTTTTTCTCTTTATTATTTAGTATTTTTAATAAACTTTCTCCATCAAGACTTAAACCTGAAAAATCAATCCCTGCTTGCTCTAAAATAGTAGGCATAATATCCACTGATCTTATAAAATTATCAATTTTTCTGCCTCTATAATTGGATTTAGGAAATTTTATAATTAGAGGAACTTTTATTAACTCATTATAAAGGGTATGAGCATGTCCCCAACAGTAATGCTCCCGAAATTCTTCTCCATGATCTGAAGTGAGAATTATCATTGTCCTGTCATATAATTTCAACTTTTTGAGCTTTTCTATTAAAGGTTTTATTAGATATTCATCGGTGTATCTTATCTCTCCATCATAAAGAGCAATTAGATTCTCCTTTTCATTACTTTTTAGTCTTTTGAATAAATGGGGATAACCATAGCCAAGAATTCTTTGTAAAGAAATTTTCTTCCAGGGATAGCCTTTTTTCAAAAATATTTGTCCTAAAGGAGGAGGGGAATCATAAGGATTATGAGGTTGATAAGTATGAAGAAATAGAAAAAATTTATAATCTTTATTCTTCTTTATCCAGCAGGATGCTTCATTGAATAGCAATTCAGCTGAATTTGGATGGATTAAAGCCCCAACTCTCTCTCCATATAAGTCAAATCCTTTTGAGAAGCCATATCGAGCACTAACCTGTCCCCCACCTGTTAAGCCTATCGTGAAATAGTTATTAGATCTTAACAAATCAGCTAAGGTTTGAATCGTGGGACTCAAACTCTGGCTGAGGTGAAGAACACGATGATTTGTGGGAAACAACCCAGTTAAAATTGACATGTGAGATGATAAGGTATAAGGGGCTTGACTAAATGTATTAAGAAACAGGACACCATCCTGGGCTAATCGGTCTATATTGGGGCTTGTTTCTCTTTCATAACCATAACACCCTAAATGGTCTGCTCTTAGAGTATCTATGGAAATCAATATCACATTTACTTTGCCATCTGCTCTCTGCCCTCTGTCATCTGTCCTCTGATAAATAACCGGATTAAACCAAAAGGCTAAATCATACCTTAAATCAGGGTTTTCTTGATTTACTTTATTTCCGGGTAAGGAACCATAAGTTTTAAGATAAATTGTTACTGTTTTATTCTGATACTGAGAAAGATCAATCTTTTTGTAAAAAATTTTCCTATCGCGTAGTCTACGATATGGATTTAAGTACGCTGAGAAAAGGACCTTTCTTTCTCTTGAATTTTCTAATATTATTTTAAAGTATACCCCATTTCCTTCTTCTTCCCAAGCTTGATCTAAAAGTCCATACCCGAATTTCAAAATTCCTCTCTCCGGGATTTTTAATTTAAATTTAAATACACTTGGTGGAGGAGAAAAAATAGTGTTGAGTGATCGTCCCTTTATTTTTAATTTTTTTTTGATTGAATAAGGGTTTTCACCAATTCCTGAGTCATATATTTTAAAATCTTTTAAATAGTATAATGGCAGGAAAATTGTTTTTGTTGGATTTAGGATAATTACTGAATCAATGTAAAAATCAGTATATGCTTCTTTGGTTCTTTTACTTGATTCAAGTTTAATTTTTAATACGGCAGATTTTTTGTCAACCATAGTCTCCAACAAACAAGAGAACCGTCCTTGTTTTGTAATTTTTTTTATCCCAATTTTCTTCTCTCCCAACCAAAGACTATATAAGCCGTTTTTCATTTTTGATTGAAATATAATTTCTAATGTTTTTCTTCCTGGTGAATCAAATTCTAATATTTTTTTAAAATATTCGTTTGGAGTGAGATATTTTTTGGCTAGATATATTTTATCCATAGGTTCAGGAGAATAAATAAATTCAAATTTTCCTTTCAATAAATTATTGTTTTTTGGAGGAGAAACTAAAATCATATCACTTAATGTTTTTATTTTTAGGATATCTAAATACACTATTTCATTTTCAATATTTTTAACGTCTCTTGAGAAAAAATAAGATTTTTTAAAATAGATTTTTAATTTATTTTCTCCTAACTTCACATTTTCTATAAACTTATAAACCTTGTGGGAACCAATCAAGATTTCTCTAATTTTTTTGTTATTTAACCATACTTCTAAACAGGGAAGGTACGAATTTGGGTCGCCACTTTTAGCAGAAATTTCAAAAATGGATATCCCAGAGGGCAACAAAATACTCGTCTCAAAAATTTCTCCTTTTTGAAAAATAATATAATGTCTAAATTTTTTATATTTTTTATAATTCCTAAACTCAACTTTCCTTTCTCCTCTTAGCCACCTCCAACTATATGAGTTTGTCAGAGGAGTCCTTGAATAAGTTAAGCTTTTTCCATTTCTCAAGATAACCATCTTTTCAGGATTTTCAAATTCATTTTGTTCTAAGACAGGAAAAATGGTAGAAGTGGCCCAATATTTATTTGAATCAATAACTAATAGTTTAAAGTCCTCCCCACCACATTCCTGTTTTATAGAAGTAAATTTAGCATCTAAATCAATCAACGGGGATGAAACTATATTCTTTCTATCTAACTGATCAAGAAATCGATAAATCTCGAATTCTTTTTTTCGGCAACTTGAATTCAAAATAAGAATTAATAGTGAATAGAAAATCAATAAATTTCTCAACATCGATCATCTCTTTTTTATCTGATATAACCTAAAGCTTTTAATGTTTCTTCCAATTCTTTATCCAGCACTTTGCTTTTTTTCTGTCCTTTTTTAGGCCGTAATTGGTAGATTTTATAAATTTTTTTCAGTAAATCCTGAACCATTCCCTTTTCCTGATGAACAATATTTTTTTTCTCTACGGGATCATTTTTTAAGTCGTAAAATTCAGCTTTAGCTATTGGCGGAGGACAAGGAAAAAAATATTCAGGAGGTTTGCCAAAATCATTGTTTAAAATTAATTTAAATCTATTGAAATTTACTGCAATTCTGGATGGCAAGCCAAAAGGATTTCCTTCGGCACCCACATCAGCAATAAAAATTCGCTCCTCTTTTTCATTATTTTTAATAATGCTTATTAAACTCAACCCATCTAATTCATAAGAAGAATAGTCAATGCCTGCCTCTTCAAGTATTGTGGGCATTATGTCAATTATTCTAACAAATTTATCTAATTTTAAATTTTTAAATTTAGAAAAAGGAAATTTAACTATTAGAGGAATCTTAATTAACTCATTGTATAAAGAATGACCATGAAGCCAGGCTCTATGATCAAAGAATTCTTCTCCATGATCCGAGGTTAAGATAATCATTGTATTTTGATAGAGATGGAATTTTTTTAATTTTTCAATTAGTGGTTTAATTAAACACTCATCAGTATATCTTATTTCTCCGTCATAAAGAGCAATAATATTTTCTTTCTCTAAGGAGGTTACATTATTAAATCTTTTTCTTTGCCTAGGTTCATTGTTAAAAAGAATTTTTCTCATATCAGCTTTTTCCCACTTTGCCTTTTTATTGTTGAAAAATAAGGAATTAAAAGGCGAAGGTGAATAGTAAGGCTCGTGAGTTTGATAGGTGTGTAAAAAAAGAAAAAATTTCTTGTCTTTATTCTTTTCTAACCACTTATCGAAATTATTATATAAAACCTCAGCTGATTTTCTGATTGATTGTGAGCCTTTAAATTCACGATAGAAATCAAACCCTTTAGAGAAACCAAAACGCTGGCTGACTAATGCTCCTCCAGTAAATCCATAAGTAAAATACCCGTTTTTTCTTAATATATCAGCAAGGGTAACTATAGAATTATCCAGATAAGGATTGGCTTTATTCACTTGGTGATGTCTAGTATCGAGAGAAGTTAAGAGAGAAATGTGAGCTGGGAGAGTCCAAGATGTTGTACTAAATGCATTAGTAAATACTACTCCCTCAGAAGTTAATCGGTCTATGTTGGGGCTTGTTTCTCTCTTATAACCATAACATCCTAAATGATCTGCTCTCAGAGTATCTATGGAAATCAATATCACATTTACTCTGCCATCTGCTCTCTGCCCTCTGTCATCTGTCCTCTGATAAATAACCGGATTATACCAAAAAGCAAATTCTTTACTCGCTTGAGATTTATTAGCTAATGACTCCTTCTCGAAAGAAGGTGTAGTGGTCACAAATTTTAATTTAACTTTTTTGTTATAATAAGGGGAAAGGTCAATTCTCTTTTGAAAGAGTTTACGGTGAGATTTTATTTGATAAGGGTTCAGATGTTTTGAAAAGATGACTTCTCCTTTTCGTTTTTCCTGGATAATAATCTTAAAATTAACTCCATTTCCTTTCTCTTTCCATGATTTTTCTAAAAGTCCATATCCAAATTCCAATACACCTGATTGAGAGATTTTTAATTCAAACTCTAAATAAGTACGTGGAGGGGCGAAAATGGTATTTATCGCGTTATCAGGAATAAATATTGACCTCTGCCATGAAAAGTTAGGGATTACTAATTTTTTCTTTAATCCCAAAGAATTCGACCCAATTGCTAAATCAGAAATAAAGGCTACATTTTTTATCTTAGCTAAAGGAAGGTAAATTTCTCTTTTCGGATTTTTAATAATTATGGCTGAAAGATAAAAGTTTCCTTTTTCCCGAGGAGGAGACCGATACTCGAGCTCTAAATTATGTTTTCCTTTCTCAATCCACTTTTCGGTTAAAAAAATACCTTGGTAAATAGTTGTCACTTTTTCTTCGTATATTTTTTGGTCATTCAATTTTACATTTAAAACAGAATTTAAATATGGTGAATAGCCAATGATTTCTATTCTCTTTTTCCCTGAAGAATCAAATTCTATCTCTCGAATATAACTTTGAGATGACTCAATATTTTTTTTTATCTCGAAGATTTCATCAATCGGCTCAGCCAAATATTCAGCAGAAAATTCAGCAGTTAAATAGTGCTCCTTATTTTCCGGAATGGTAAAGAGAATGAAATCCTTCAAAGATTTAACCGAAATTTTATCAATATATAACCCTCTTTCGGATTGTTCTTTAAGCCTGATAGATTTTTCATAAAAAAATACCAATTTATTCCATCCCGACCTTGCCTGACCAATTAATTTATAACATTTGTAAGGGCCAATTATTATTTCTCCGATTGGTTCATTATTTAAATCAATTTTTAACCCAGAAAAATGGGTTTGAGGGTTTTTACTTTCAGCCCAAATTTCTAAAACAAATTCTCCATCTGGCAGAATAATCTGTTCCTCTAAGCTTTCTTTTTCGTTTAAAAGAAGAACTTTAGTTCTCTGCCCATTTTTATTAAATTCTTCAATTTCAACCTCTCCCTTTTTTAACTTCCAGCTAAATACATTTGGGGAAGAATCTTCCTGAAAAGGTATTTCTTTACCTTTCACAGAAATTTTCATCATTTCTGGCTTACCTTGGTCTTCCCAACCTAAAACTGGCACTTGGGTAGAGATTGAAAAATATTTTTTATTCATTGTGATAGATTTAAGCTCTTTACCTGACCATTTCTGTTTAATTTTCTTGAATTTTTGATTCAACTCAACAAAGGGAGAAGAAATTATATTTTTTTTATCTAAATGGTCGATAAATCGATAAAGGGTGTATTCCTTTTCCTGGCTAATCGAACAAGTCAAGAAGAATATGAAACATATCAAAAAAATTAATAATTTTAATATCTTATTTGGCATTTCAAGGCTGGTTATTTAATATAACCCAAGGCGCGGAGTTCTTCTAATAATTTTTCATCTAAAACTTTTTTTCTTTCTTCCTCTTTTACTCCAACTTCTCCTTCGTAACTCTCAATATACCTGATTGGTCTTTTCTTCAAGAATCCCTCCTCAAAAACTTCGGTTAACACTTTGCCGTCCATATCTTTGGCCACTGGAAGATCAAGCAAATAAAGAATGGTTGGTGCAATATCATAAATGTGAGCATTCCTAATTTTATATCGCTTTTTAATGTGAGGTCCTTTGATTAAAATTATTCCGTGAGGAATCCGGGGGGTATCATAGTGTCCATAACCTCCATTATGAAAGCAGAATCCATGATCTGAAATAACAATAAATGTGGTCTGAGAATTTGTTAATTTCAGAAATCTTCCTAAAATTCGGTCTGAATAGGAATAAATTGGCTCAACTATCTTACTGAATGCTCGATCAATTAAAGCTAAGGTTTCTTTTGAAACTTCCCCTTTCTTTTCTTCCTCCATTCCTTTCTCTAATAATTGTGGATCTATGTAACCGCAAGCAAAATGTGAAACAACATCAATCAGCCGGAAATATGTGGCAAAAACATCCACCAGGAATTTCTTATAAAGATACAAACTAGCTAATTCAACAGTTTTTTCTTGAATGACAAAATTTGCGAAAAAAGGAGCCAATTTTTTAGGCCCTTCTCCAATCCACTCCCACCGCCTATAGTCAGGCATCTTTTCTTCTTCTAAGATTTTAGGGAAATCTTTTTTATTTTGAAAAGTAAAATGTAGTTTTTTTTGTAAGCCTCTTGGATAAGTAACTTTAATTTCAGATAAATCTCTCCGTCCTCCATGTCTAAATTCTTCCGAAACCATAAATCCATTTACTTTTTCAGGAGGAAAGGTAATAAACCAATTAATCACCCCGACTCTTATTCCTTTTTCGCTTAGAATATTCCAAAAAGTTTTAGCTCTCCTTTCGCTCCGACGATAGGGAACCACTATATTGTTATTATTTACATAGGTCCAGTCTACAATTCCATGTTTGACCATTGATTTTCCAGTAGCAATAGAAGTCCAGATAACAGCTGATTTTGTTGGTTTAATAGTTTTTAAAGTTCCGTAGCTTCCTTTTTTCATTAAATTTCTTAGGTTAGGCAGCTTCTTGTCTTCAAGAAGAGGATTAATCAAATTCCAACCCGCTCCATCCAGGCCAATAATTACTACTTGGGGAGAGTTAATAGATTTTTTATTAGGTTGATGGATTCTCAAAAAAAATAGTAGAAAAATAAAAGCAAGAATTACTAAGGTTATTATTATAAAGATCTTGAATTTCATTAAGATGGATTATATCAAATTCATTAAGCCTTATCAATTAAATCTTGAATTCTTAAGAAATTTTCCGTAAGATACAGATATGGAAAAAACTACTCAAGGAAGCACCCAGAAAACTCTAATCAATAAAGAAAAATCGGTTTTTGATAAGTATTTTGAACTCTTTATTGGCAAGAAAAACCTGTGGTTATTGGTTAAATATGAATTTATTATTCTTCTTTTTTCGTGGCTTCCGGGAGCAATTGGATTTTTCTCAAGAAAAATATTTTATCCTTTAATATTTAAAAAGGTGGGAAAGGGAGTAATTTTTGGCAGGAGTATAACCATTCGACATCCCCAAAAAATTGTTATTGGCAATAATACCTTCATTGACGATAATGTTGTTCTGGATGCTAAAGGTAAAGAGAATGAAGGAATAATAATTGGTGATAATGTCTATATTGGTCGAAATGCAATCTTAAGTTGTAAAGAAGGTTCAATTTATCTTGATGATTACTGCAATATTTCAGCCAATTGTTCTTTACTCTCCGAGACAAAAATATCACTTGGTAAATACTGTTTTTTGGCTGGCCATTGTTATTTAGTTGCTGGAGGAAATCACAGTTTTGAGGATTTAACCAGACCAATTATGTTCCAGCCATCAATTTCTAAGGGAGGAATAACTATTGGAGAGGATGTCTGGTTAGGAGCATCGGTTACTGTTTTGGACGGAGTGAATATCGGTCAAGGAAGTGTTGTTGGCGCTGGTGCAGTGGTGATAAATTCTCTACCTGAATATTCCATCTCCGTTGGAATACCAGCCAAAAAGATAAAGAACCGGGGAGTGAAAGAAGTTAAAATTTAATGAATTATTCTTTTCCCTCCTGAATTTACTTTTTCGAGTTTGATTGCAATTTAAATTAAAATGTGATATTTACAGAATAAAATGAAAGTAACTGTTGTTCAGATGGCACCCCATTTAGGCGATGTAAAGAGGAATTTTCAAATTCATTTAGAATTACTTGATAAAGCAAAAAAAGAAAAAACAGATTTGATTGTTTTTCCAGAGTTAAGTTTAACAGGATATTCTCTTCAGGACTTAATTTCTGAAGTAGCCCTTCATCCAGAAAACAACTCTTATTTTTCTGAATTTAAAAAAATCAGCCAGGATATTTCTTTTATAATTGGATTTGTTGAGGAGAATGAGGCAGGAATTTTTTATAATTCTGCGGCATTCTTCAGTCAGGGAAAAGTAGCCCACATTCACCGCAAAGCTTTCCTGCCCAATTATGGTATCTTTGAAGAAGCTCGTTTCTTTGCTCGTGGAAAAAATTTCAAAGTTATTCGGAGTAAGTTTGGTAAAATGGGAATTCTAATCTGTCGGGATTTTCTTCAATTTCCAGTCTCTTACCTACTTTTTGTTGGAGGAGCAGAAATCATTGTGGTTATCAGTAACAGTCCTGTAAGAGGAATTTCAGAAAAGGGCTATTTTGAAAGCGCTCGTTTTTGGGAAGTGATGGGCGAAAATGTTGCCCGGCTTACCACCAGTTTCATAGTCTATTGTAATCGTGTAGGGTTTGAGGAAGGTTTATGCTTTGGAGGAGGTTCATTTATTTATAACCCATTGGGTGAATTACTCAAGATGTCCCCTTATGTTGAAGAGGATTTTCTTACTCAAGAGATTGATTTGAATGAAATTAGACTGGCAAGAATTACTGCGCCTTATAAAAGAGATGATAACCCTGAACTTATCCTCAAGGAATTGGAAAGAATAATCTGGGAAAATGAAGCAACTACTCTCGAAATCGAATGAACTCAGCATGAAAATTAACTGTAGTTTAATAGAAAAAATTTTAACAAGATTCATTCAGGAAGAGCTAAAGAAATTCGGTTTCTATAAAGCTGTTCTTGGCCTTTCTGGGGGATTAGACTCAACAGTATGTACTTTTTTAGCTCAAAAAGCATTGGGAAAAGAAAATGTATTGGCTTTAATAATGCCTTATAAAAATCTTAAACGAGAAGATGTCAAAGATGCCCAAAATATCGCCCAAACCTTAGGAATAAGATATAAAGTGATAGATATTTCTCCAATGATCGATACCTATTTTAAAAATTATCCCACTGAAAACAAGATTTTAAAAGGAAATAAGATGGCTCGAGAAAGAATGGCCATTCTCTATGACCATTCAGCCCGAGAAAAAGCACTGGTCTTAGGCACAAGCAATAAAACCGAACTTCTTTTGGGTTATGGAACAATTTACGGGGATTTAGCCTGTGCAATCAATCCTCTAGGGGATCTTTATAAAACCCAGATTATTCAATTGGCTCATCATCTTGGAGTTCCCGAGAAAATTATAAATAAAACTCCCTCAGCTGGTCTGTGGCCAGGCCAGACAGATGAAGGTGAATTGGGACTGAGTTATTCGGAAATGGATGAGATATTATATCAATTAATTGATCAAAGAAAATCCAAAGCAAGAGTAATTTCTTCTGGATATAGAAGAGAAAAAGTGGAAAGAATTATTTCTTTAGTCAAAAATTATCAATTCAAAAGAAAACTGCCCGCAATTGCTAAAATTTCCAAACGGACAGTTACTCTTGATTTTTTATATTCCCGGGACTGGGGCCACTAAGCCCTCTGGTTATCTGTTAATAGTCATTAGTTTATTGAGCCTGAAAATGGAAAATAGAAAATGGAAATTAAATACTTTCCTTTATGTTGAAATCTTAGATTCTCATCTCTGGTGTAATTTTCAAATTTCTAATTTCGATTTTCAATAAATATTCATGCCAAAAGAAAATTTGAAGATAAATCAATATGGTAAGCTTTTTATTGTTGCTACTCCAATTGGAAATTTAGAAGATATTACTCTTCGTGCTTTAAAGACATTAAAAGAAGTCTCCTTTATTGCTTGCGAAGATACTCGTCACACGATAAAGCTTTTAAATAAGTATAACATTAAAAAGAAATTAATCAGTTATTATCAACCCAAAGAAAAACAGAAAATACCGCTGATAATTAATTTCCTTAAAAAAGGATTGGATGGTGCTTTAGTTTCTGATGCCGGTACACCCGGAATTTCTGATCCAGGCTATAGATTAATTATTGAAGCAATAAACCAAAACATAGAAATAATACCCATTCCTGGGCCCTCTGCTTTAATTGCTGCCTTATCTGCTTCTGGGTTGCCGACTGATAGGTTTCTTTTTATTGGCTTTCCTCCAACTAAAAAAGGTGCACTTGAAAAACTGTTAACTTCTTTAAAAAACGAAAAATCAACTTTGATTTTTTATCAATCAGCCAAAAGAATCATTCCCTTTTTGGAGATTATTTCTCAAATTTTAGGTAATCGAGAAATAGTTATTGCGCGGGAATTAACTAAAGTTTATGAAGAGTTTATAAGAAAAAAAGTTGAAGAAATTAAAAATGACTTGAAAAACAGAGAGATTAAAGGAGAAATAGTAGTTCTTATTCGAGGTGAGGAAAAATGAGATTAAGATATATTTCTTTGGAAAAAATTAAAACAAGCTGATCTCAGGATAAAACATTCTCGCCTGCTGGTAAATACGGAAGCGAATAAAGAGAACCAGGCGAAAATAAGCTGTTAGTGTTGATCTTCTTTAAAGTTTAGCTTATTTAAATAGTGATTATTGTAATAGGACTGGTAGTACATTATGAAAATTGATTTAATCCATAAACTCAAAAATAAGTTCATTCATATTATCTTTTCAAATAAATTTTATAAAGCATTCCTAAAACCATTTGATAAAAATCTATATGAAATAATTCCGGCAAAAGAGTTAATAAAAGAAAGAAAAAGTTCAATTCCATTAAATAAGATTTGCCAGGTTGCTGACATAGAAAATTCTTTATGGAGAGATACTTTAACTGAATTAAAATATGATATGAATGAAAGAAACTTTCATAGAAAAATCTGGGAATATGTTCAAATAATATTTAGCTTAAAACAATTAAAATTACTTACTCCTGAATCAATTTGTCTGGCAGTAGGAGCAGGTAGAGAACTTCTCTTGTATTATTTAACTTATAAAATTAAAGAAATTTATGGAATTGATTTATATAAAGGCAAATTTTTCGGTGGGAAAAATGAAACAGATATTCCTGTCTCAGCCGAGAAATATGCTCCTTTTCCCTATATTAAAGAAAAACTAAATCTTTTTAGAATAAATGCGCTTAAATTAAAATTCCCTGATAATTTCTTCGACTTCATATTTTCTACTTCCTCAATTGAACATTTTGGAACTAAAAATAACATTCTTCAATCATTAAAAGAAATGTACCGAGTATTAAAACCTGGAGGAGCAGCTGTTATTACTACTGAGCTCAAATTGAATTCTTTAGGAACTTCACTTCCTAATGTGAAACCATTTTTCTTTAAAGAGTTAATAGAAATGATTAAAAAGGCTGGATTTAAGATTAGTAATGACTTTGATTTAAGAATTGAAAAAGAGTACTTTGAAAATTGGATTAAACTTCCAGCGGAAATAAATAAGAGACCTCATGTAATATTAAGATTTCTTAATACAATTTTTACTTCAATCAATGTTGTTCTTCTCAAAGAAGGGGATGAGGCGCTCAAAGGTGAAGAAACATATTCAGCTATACCTGAATTTATATATCGAGGCGACATTAAAGTAATTCCGGAAAAAAATACTTTCCATATGAAAGAAAAAATTAACCTTGAAATAATCTTAAAAAATAATAGTAATTTTAAATGGATTAATACAGGAGAATCTCATAGAATCTCCTTAGGAATAAAGCTTTATAATCTCAATAATGAATTAATTAACAGAGACTTTGAGACAATATTGCTTCCTTCAGAAGTCAATCCAGGAGAAGTAATCAAATTTGCCTTCTCGATAAATGCTCCCCCAAAAAAAGGCGAATGGATATTAAAATTTGACTTGAAAAAAGAATGGGTATTCTGGTTCTCTGAGAAAGGCAATCCCAAAACTGACCTGAAAATAAAAGTATTATAAAGCAATTATTAATTATGATTGCCAGATACGGAAAGGTTTTTTATATGGTATGATTAATAGATTGGATAATTTAAAGATTTAGTAGATTTTTTAAATTCCTGTTTTCCAGCTTGTATCTTTTAATTCTTATCTTTTTGAGCCGCTTTTTTTATTTAAGCCCACAGATACATCTTCCCATACTTCGTTAATTGTTACCATCCCTGGGATTGCTGTATGGACATCAATGTTGGTCACTACAAACTTCAACAATCTTTCTACTCCATATTTTTTAATTAACTTTCCAGCACCTAATGGCTTCTTGCAGACTACTCCTACATCGTATTGCTTGGCAAGATCAATCAGGGCTTCAATCGCTTCATTCTGAAACTCGATATGGTAGGACAGCAGCACGGTATCAAATTCACCTGTCTTAATTGCCTCAGCCATGACTCTTATTTCTTGTGCTGAATCTACAGGCCAATCACCGTCTATTGGGCTATGGGCACCGGAAATACCAACGAAATCTATGATGCCTTGGGTACGATATTCTTTAACTTTCTTTAAAGCGCCATTCTTTTCATCAAGGATCGCCTCTAAGTCCCACATAGAACCTACACCATGCATTTGGAGAATATCTATCTTTTCTAGCTGAAGCCGAGCCAAACTCTCTTCAATGTCCATTCCAGCTCCTTTTGCCTCTCTCCTTAAAGTCTTAGTTGCTATGTATACCTTGTCCCTCATTCCTTTTATGGCCTCTCCTATTACCCTCTCACTCATCCCATCTCCATACATATGAGCAGTATCAATATAATTTACTCCCATTTTGATAGCTTCTTGTAAGACTTCCACCTGCCACCAATCTCCTATTGCACCCCCTCCATATCCTATAACTGAAACCATCAAATTCGTCCGTCCTAATCTTCTCTTTCGCATAACCCCATCAGGTGATTCTATTCCTGTTGGATAGCCAGGAGCTTTAAGCGCAACAAGGGTTGCTCCTAAACCTTTTAAAAACTCTCTTCTTTTCATTGAATCCTCCCTTGAGAACGAAGAATTCCTATTTTATTAGACAATTTTATTCTTCCAATCTTGGTTTTTAATTTAAAATATATTCTCTTTGCTCAATTTGTCAACCTTTTTGTTATCTATTCCTATCAAAATTTTAAAGTTGAATGACTACTCCCAGTAGCGATAGCTCATTGGAAGGCGAAGAATTAATATCTAATGGTAACTGTTCCCAGGAAGTCTATTCTCATCAGCCTATCCATAATACAAATATAACATAGCAGGAGAATATAGACCTTTATACTGAAATCATAAAGAATCAAGCCTTTAAATGAAAGCCGCGTCTCTTTTTATTTTTATATACTAATTAAACACCAGAACTTTATCAGACTCTTCAACAAGGGATACTAGATCCTTCATGGTAGCGACCGGACAAATGTCAGTACTTCTCTTTCTCAATTTTAAACAAGTTCCGCAGGCTATTATTTCACCATTATTGCCAATGAAATCTTTTAAGCACTTTTTAATATCAAACTTTTCATCCTTAATCTTCTCTATTTCAACTCCCTCACCTAAAAGAAAAATTTTAACAAAATGTTGTCTGAATAAAGCAGTAAGGCCAAATCTAAGTGCATTCCAGACCGTTTCCGCTTGTTTTGTGTTAATTACAATACCAATTTTCATGTTTCATATCTCCTTTTGTACTAATTTATGAGGAAATCTTCTAAACTAAGGATTCAACTTTATTCGATTCTCAAAAATTATATCCATCCATAAGGTATTGGAGCTTTGTAAACTCTCCAGGAGAAAAGCCCGGCAAGAACAATAAGAATTACGGTTAGAACTGGATTGTAAGTGGCATATACCTGAAGACCTAAAATAACAAGTGTAATGACTAAAAAGAGGCAGACTGTAGCCAGTTTTTTTCTTTTAGCTCTGAAAGGCTTAATGCTTTTGGCAATCTCATCCGGGACTGGATCATCATTGATTTGATTTAATAATTTTTCGATCTGAGGTTGAATACCAAAATGAACATAGAATAAGAGTCCCATCAAGACTAGCAAAAGTAAGGTTTTGACAGTTAGAATCCAGTTGGTAATAATAAAGGAGAGACCAAAACCTTCAAAATAGACAAGACCTATCCCTGATATAAGCACAGTTAACTGGAAGATGTAGCATCGAAGAGACTGTCTTTTAATGATATTTTCCATGTAACGATCTACTTTGTAAATCATTGAGGAACTGAGTCGAGCCCTCTCGTTAACAATAATTAAAGAATATAGGGGAGCTGCCATAAAAACAACTCCCAAAACATGAATAAACTTAAGAATATTAGTTAAAGTATTCATAATTTACCTTCCTTTAATTTTAGTAGAAATTGTTTTTTTCTTATTTGGTCCATTAGCACCTCTCTCATAAGTTGGCAAGCCTCTATAACCCTTGAATCTGATATTCTATAAAAAGTGTTTTTTCCTTGTCTTCGCACCTCAATAATCCCGCGTTCTTTAAGGATAAATAAATGCTGAGCAAGATTAGGTCTTTTAATTCCAAGCTTTGTAGAGAGTTCTCCAAAAGAAAGTTCTCCTTTACTAAGAAAATCAATAATTCGAAGTCTCTTTTCATTAGAAAGAGTTCCACAGATATCAGCATGAGCCTGGTAAAGAGTTTCTTCAAGGTTGCGAGCTTTTGGTTTCTTAGTTTCTAAATTCATGAACTTATTTTAAAAATTAAAATAAAAGATGTCAAGAAAAATTTCTCTTTGAAAGATAGTAAAAATGAGAAAGCAGATTTTCTTTATCTTTTATTCAGCGTTATGCTCCTGCAAGAAGTATATATTCGCCCCAAGCTAAAAGTTGAATTAAAGGCCTGAATTAATGGCTGGTAGGCTGTCCGAAAACTCTCTACTTATAGTTTTTGAGCATAACATACCTCGGGATAAACTCCCTTCAAGTGTCTCTATTACTAATTGAAAATCTGACTTTTTTACCTTTTTCTAATGTAATATTTAATTTAACGGCTGCAAAAAGTGAAATTTCTAGAAGAAGAATTGAGTTTTAATTATAAATCGTATTATTCAGAAGCTTATTCCTATTTTCCTTTGGTATATAAATTATACAACCAAGCAAATACTACACCAATTACCCAAGCATCTACAGCAGCATACAAGGTAGCAACAACTACACCCCCAAAACCCCATTTGCCGTAATGATAACCAGGATATATAGAATCAAGTATTTTTAGAAATTCAACTCCATAACTGGACCAAATTAGATTGGCAACACCAACCAGAAAGACCAAAATAGCCCATATAGTCGACAGAGCACACCCAAGACGAATAACATTTAATTTCATAATCCCCTCCTTATATTTAAATTTCACTATATTTAACTTAATTTATTTTTACTATTATTCTTCCCAAAAGTCAATTAACCTTTAATTTTGTGAAATGTGAAATCCTACTATGAGCTAACCTGCTTCGACTTAATACATTTTTTAAAAAAGACTTTCTTCTAAAATTCTATGTGTTCTGATGCACCTTAAAAGGTGCACTCCTAGTTAGGTTCATTTGAAAGCTCTTTCCTTGTGCCAAATAGATGACAAATTTTATTGATTTTCGCTGAAATTAAGGCAAGGCGGTTGAAAAACAAAAAAAAGCTATGGCTGGGAAGCAGGGATTCGAACCCCCAACCTTCGGATTCGCGGTCAGACACTCTCCAGAATTTAGCCAAATCGATTAAAAATGAAGATTCTTGTCACAAAATGCCGTGAATTTCCATATGTTTAATCACTCTAACCAATATATTGAGTTCTTACCTTTACTTTTCGCTACATGTATAGCTTGCTCGACTTTTTTTATTAGCTCTTTACTCCCTTCTCCTTTTCTTAATGAAGAAAGGCCAAAGCTCGCAGTGATTTTTACAAAATTTCCTTCTTTATCTTTAAAAGTAAGCATTTTACCTACATTTTCTTCAATTATTTTCTGCAACCTTTGAGCAGTGAATATAGCTCCTTTAAGAGAAGTCTCAGGAAGAATTATCATGAATTCGTCTCCTACATATCTAGTAGCAATATCAATAGCAATATCAATATCAATATCTTTTATTACGGAAACTTCATCAATTCGCCGGAGATTAGCTTTTATAGCCTGTGAAACTAATCTTAATAACTCATCGCCTTCTAAACGACCAAAATTGTCAACCATCTTTCTAAAATCATCAATATCTAAAAGGAGAAGGGATAATTTTCTATTGTATCTTATTGCTCTTTCTATCTCTTGATCTAAACGTTGTTTAAAATATCGGTAATTATATAAACCAGTAAGACTATCAATTGTAGCCATTTTTTCCAATTTAGCGTAAATCCCAGCATTATAAAGTGCCATAGTTACTTGGGAGCTAATAATAGAAAGAAGATATATATCATCATCAGTAAAAGCATTTTTCTCTTTGCTTTCAACAATAATTACTCCACAAAGCTCCTCTTTATAAATAATAGGAATGGCTATTTCAGACCGCGCTCCTTCTAATAGAGAAGAAATATAGAAATTGCATTTAGATATGTTCCCAATATTAATTACCTTCTTTGTTGAGGCACAGCGTCCAACTGCTTCCTTTCCTACTGGAATCTTTAATCCTACAAACTTCTGGGCGAAAGGAGAAATGGCTTTAAGAATTAACTGATTCCCCTCCAGTAAAAAGATAACACAATTATCATAATCTAATTTTTCTTTGGTTTCATTAACTATCTTTAACAAAACTTTATCTAAATCAGAAACTGATACTAATTCAAGAGTTATATTCTGAATCAATTTCATCATTTCTAATTCAAGTTTCTTCATTCTCATTTTGGATAGGAATTTGCTTTTTCACTAAGTTTCGAATTTTCCCATTTTCTGCTCATTCCTGCCCCTCCTTGCCTACCGCAGGTAAGCCTCTCTACCAGCAGACAGAGCAAACCAGGTTCTTCCGTCTCACTTGTTTATATTTTTATAGCATAGGAAAAATTTGAAGTCAATTCAAATTTATATCAATTAAAACAGTTAAAAATAACATACGCGTGAAATAATTAACTATGCGCGTATGTTATTTTATCTTTGAGAATCCATTCCCGGGCGTTCCAGATGCCCGCCTTCGCGCACATCAGCCCGTTTCAATAAAAGAGCAAAAACCAGACCCAGAATCCCCAGTACTGCAAACATCACCATACTGGCGGTGTATTCCTGGGTAACATCCCGTAATTTGCCGTTGAGGTAAGGAAAAGTCATCAGACCAATATTCTGGATCATGGTCATTAAGCCAAAAGCAGTGCCTACACGTTCTTCTTTAACAATCAGGGGCACAGCTGGCCACATTGCCGCGGGAACTAAAGAAAATGCCAGTCCCAGCATAATCATTGGCCAAGCAGGATAAATGTGGGTGAAGGCCATCACCAGGAATGTAGGAATCATCAATAGCGAGCCGAAGACCATAATACTGCTGCGTCGTCCCACTCTATCCACCATCCGACCGAAAATCGGGGCCAGCACCGCTGAGGCTATCATAATAATACTGGTGATGCCGCCAGCTGTGGTAAAAATTCCCCCAAAAAAATTGCGAATCTGCCCAAATATACCTCCAGCTGCTGCTTGCAAGGTTAAGGGAATATTCCATTTAGTATGGAAAAAATCTGTGGAAAGCGAAGTAAAGGGAAAAATGGCCGAATAAAAAGTAATGCACAAAAGAACCACAAACCAGTAAGAAGGTCGGAAATCTTTGATGTCCCGTATGCGAATTTTATCTCCAGCTCCTGCCTCTTTAAGGCGAAGAAACCGTTCTCCATGTCTATCCATAACAATATAGACCAAGTTACTAAATAGGGAGAGCACACAGAAAATCACGGCAGCCCAGAGTGCTGCCCGATAGCTATTAAAATGGCTGGCAATAGATGCCTCCACATTGAAACTGAAGATGGTCCCCAGTCGGCTCAGAGTGAGAGCGACTCCGAAAGCCAGTGCAAGTTCCTTTCCCTTAAACCAGCGGGCCAGAATGGAACTTTGACAAACAATAAGAGATTCCGAGCCCATCCCGAAAATAACCCGACCAATATATATCATATAAATATTATTGGCCAGAGCCACAATCACTGCTCCCAGAACCACTAACATAGAAAAGAGGAGACTGGCCCGGCGGGTGCCAATTCTATCAATTAAAAGCCCTCCCAGAAGCACTGAAAAGATAGCGGCAATGCTGTAAGCAGAATAAGTTGTCCCGATTTGCTCTCTCCCAATACCCAGGATTTCAATCAACAATGGTGAGATAGCTCCCAGGCTGTCGTATGCGAAATAACTGCCATAAGTTAAAAGCGCCACAAAAAACAGAATGCTAAAGCGGTAAAGTGTTCTGGTAGGATGAAATGCACCAACGTGTTCCAATTGTGCTGTCATCTTTTAAAAACCTTTCCTATTCAATCCTCTTATATTTTAAAAAGAAAAATTATAACAATGAAAACGCTCATTTGCAAATGAAATGAGTTATTGCAAAATCTGTGAGTAGAAATAGGGGAAAAATGTAGTCACCTGGATAATCATCCTGAAAACAGCTAATAATCACAGAAACATCCAGGCCTGAAGAATAAACATTAAACCCTGTCTTTTTCGGGAATAGAAAGGTAGCCCAATTTACCTGATTTTATATCTATTTCTTGATAAACAGCCTGTGCAATCAGTGGTGCAGGTTGTGGGGGAAATCCCGCATCCTGGTGATGCTTTGCTGTGCTCGCCCTGTGAGATATACGAATTATCTAACAGGGCGAGAATGACAAAGGAGTATGCTTGCTCTTACAACTTTCCAAATAATCTAACAAAAAAACGATGAGCAGCATGAAAACCCTTAACCGGAGGCGCATAAAGCAAAATGCATTTACCTGTAACCACTTCCATTCCTGAACTTTTAGCCTTTTCGGCTGCCTCAGTAAAATCAGCTCCCTGCTGAAACCATATTTTTTTTATACCCGCCCGGACAGCATCCCCTATGACTCTATTAGCTTTTTCAGGAGAAATCACAATAAGGGCTGCCTCAACTTCAGCCGGCAAACTCATCAGGTCCTGAAAGCAGGTATCCCCTTCCACAGATTTTGCCCCAAAGTGAACAGGAAAGACATTGTAGCCTCGGGATTTTAAGGCGCGGTAAGCTGTGTTGCCAAATTTCTTTCTTGAAGGGGATGCCCCTACCACAGCTATATTTTTAGACTCAATAAAATTTTGTATTTCTTCCTTCATAAGATTTTTCCTTTTTTGACTCAAATCCAATTTTTTCTTTTTTAGGCTGATTTTTCTCCATTTATCTCCCTTCTAACTTATAGCACAGGGAAAAATTTTAAGTCAAATAAAATTGATATAATTAAAACAATTAGAAATTATGGCCTGAAATGTAATATTGATAATTTTAGCTAATATTGTTCAAATTGAAAATAGACTCCATCCTAAAAATCCATTTGGCCAATTTTTGGACAAAACCACCCGAAATGGTTCAATTTCTCTAACTCAGGCTAAAAACCGAAATCAGGGAAAAGCCTGTCTGCCGCTATTTGCGGTGGATACAGCGTACTCCGAAGGAGTGTGCGGTACCCGAAGGGCAGAAGCGAAGCTTCTGTCCACCGCAAATAGCGATTGTGGCGGATGCCATGCACACGGAGTGTGTGTGGCACCCGAAGGGCAGAGGCGAAGCCTCTGTCTGCCACAATCGACAGGCGGGGACAGGCAGGAGGACCATAGTAGCAGATTATTACCTGTTCCTTCGGACATTCTTTAAATTATCTGGGTGAGAGTTTTACCGGCCTCATCATTCATCACATAATCAGCTAAATAATCTAAAGGCGTTTTATCTTTGTTGATGATGGCTAACTTGGCTCCTCTTTGTTTTGCTCTTAGAGGAATATCTGCGGCTGGGTAAACGACCAAGGAACTTCCTACAACGAGGAGAAAATCACAATTGTCTGCTTCTTTGAGGGCTAACTGGAGAGTTTGGGGAACGAGAGGTTCTCCAAAAAAGATAACAGCTGGCCTCAACATTCCTTTACATTCAGAACAAAGTGGGGGATTTTCGGCCTTCAGCCTGGAAAAGACTTCATCCATGGAATATTCTTGGGAGCAATTCATACACCTGATAATCCTTGTCGTTCCGTGCAATTCAATGACAGAAGAAGAGCCAGCTTCCTGATGGAGTCCATCTATGTTCTGAGTAATAATTGCTTTTAAATTTCCCTTGGCCTCGAGTTCAACTAAGGCTAAATGGCCTTTATTCGGTTTAGCTTTCTTTAATAGGGGGTAACGGACTTCTCGAAAAAAATTCCAGTAATAGGTAGGATCTTGATAGAAATAGTTTATGTTTGCATATATATTGGGATCATATTTGCTCCAGAGTCCCTTCTCTCCTCTGTAAGTAGATATTCCACTTTCAACAGAAATGCCAGCGCCAGTAAAAGCGACGATGTTTTTAGAATTTTTAATGTCTTGAGCTATGGCTTTTATGATATCCATTATAATCCTAAAATACGGGCTGCATTTCCGTAGAGGATCTTTCTTATAGAGCCTTCGGCCAAGGGAAGTTCTTTTATGACTTCAATGTTGCTGTTGATCGTCTTGATTCCAGGCCAATCCGAGCCGTAGACAAATTTATCAATGTTTTTCTCCATGTCCGGAAAATAATTCAGGAGATTCTTAGGGGGCAGCCCTGAAATTTCCAGATAAAGATTCGAATGAAGTCGAGAAAGAAAAAAGGCCTTCTCATACCATAGGCCTCTTCCGCTGTGAGCCATAAGAAGTGTAAGGTCAGGAAAATCTGTAGCCACATCATCCAGATAGATGGGGTCAGCGTATTTTATTTTTGAGCCTTTGAACACAGAAGATCCTGTATGGATGAGGACCGGTAGCTGGTGTTCTTGAGCTACAACATAAAGGGGATAGATTTTGCTGTCGTTTGGATAGAAGTGATTGTAGGAGGGGTAAAGTTTTATTCCTTTTGCGCCCATTTTAATATACTTTTTAAATTCTTGGGCTGGCTGGCTGACCAAGAAGGGATTAATGGTGCAAAAAGGAAGAAAAATATCATTGCCCTGGCAAAACTCCATAACATACTCATTAGAGACAACGCCAGTGGTGATAGGGCTTATTTCAGGCAGAATCACGGCCTTTTCGATTTGATGGCTTTTGAGGTAAATGACAAACCTCTCCGGGTCAATCATCTCCTCGTAGTGTTCGTAGTACTCAGAGTGAGCTGCCTTTTGGTAGGTGTGGACCCATTCATGCCAGTGCTCTTTCAGGCCGATATGAACATGAAAGTCGATGATTTTTAAATTATCTAATTTGTTCATTCTTTACTAAACTCTTAAAAATATAAATCCATAAAATAGAATGGATAGGAATTTCCTTTCTCACTAAATTGCGAATTTTTCCCTTTTCTACTCATTTTTCTCTATTTATCCTATAGCACTGAAAAAATTTGAAGTCAAATAAAATTGATAGCAATTAAAACAGTTAAAAATTATGGCGCGAAATGCAAAATTGACTGATTCTCGCTGAAATTATGGATGGGAGGTTAAAAAAACAAGGAAAAGCTAAGGAAAGAAGCTGGGGTTTGAACCAAGGGTTAATAATCTAAGATAATATCATCCTGCGTGTTAAAAACTCTATCCCTCCCAGCCGAGATAAGACGAAAATTAATGTCTGACAGCCTCTCATATTTTATTGCAGCCCCCCACGCATCTAACCTCTCAGCAGATAGAACATGAAAAGTCTGAAGTCCCTTAAGACTCTTTGGAGTTCTTCCTTCTTTTGCTATAAAAGAAACAATCGCTCTCTGTAAGGTAGTCATATTCACTTTTGTCAGTTTAAATTTTACCTCATTGAATGCTTCAAATTCCTCAACCGTCTGATCTTGTCTTCTTCCCTTAGCTATCCAGAGAAAATAGACTAATGCTAAAACCAAAATAAGTAAGGCTAAGAATCCCTTTATTTTCATGATTTTTAAAGACTCTTTGGTTGAATTGAATCCCTTGAGCTATTTTCCTTTCTATCGAGAGACAGGAACTTTCCTTTTTCATTGGTAACAACTTGTCCCATCGTTTGTTCATTTTCTTCCAACTATCTAATAGAAATTCAAAGACCAGAAAAAAGTAACAACATTTAAATTAACACAACATGCATGGCGTTACAACAACTTATCTATAAATTAATTTATGAGGGATAGGACTTTGCTTTTTTGGTTGGCAACGATTTTCTCCATTCTTTGTTTGA
>JBHIEE010000007.1:0-47572 GCA_046760445.1 Candidatus Aminicenantia bacterium | reverse complement strand
CATGGGAACTTTAATAGATACTCTGCATCATGTTTATTGAATCTAATGTTCGCGGAGATAAATTGTTAAAATTCTCCGCCTGCCAAAGTGAAACGGCGGATCATAAGCCGAAATAGTTCAATGGCGGGCAGGAAATATCAATAATTTTGAATTGCAAAAATATTAATTTTGAGATATAAGATTAAATATCTTCTATAATAAGAAGCAAATAAAAAATTAAGGAGTGAAAAATGAGAAACACCAAAAAGGGAGTTGTATTAATTGCTTGTTTATCGCTTCTTTTGCTTTTGCCGGGGTTGAGTAATGCTGAAAAAGTGAAAGTGAGAGTTATCGTTGAGAAAGCGAATATTCGGTTGAAGCCCGATTTAGGGAGTATGGTTATAGGTTCGGCACCCTTGGGAGCGATTTTGGAGTCAGATGAGCAAATAGGAGAGTGGTTTAAAGTGAATCTGCCTCCTGATGAGAAAGGATTTGTGGTTACTGGCTATATTCATTCCAGCGCAGTGGAAGTGGTAGAAGAAAAAGCAATTGAAGAGAAAGCCGTTGAAGAAAAACCTGTTTCTCCGCCACCCGTACCTCCCCGACCACCTCAACAACCAGCTTATCAAAACCATTTCCTGGTCCTGGGATTGGATTTGGAGTAAAACTTTCAGGAGGAATGAATTATCTCTCAGGCGGAGACATAAATGAAGGACTTGAAGGTTGGAATGATCTTTTGATTGATGATGAGATTCCTCCTGGATATTCTGTGGAAGGTGAAGCAAAGCCGATTCACCTTGGTTTTGATTTCGGAGGAGACCTTATTGTCAATATTACTCCTCAAATTGGAATTGGATTTGGGGTTGGCTATATTCGAGGAACCAAAACGAGTGAGATAACTTATACTAATGGGATTGAAGGAGCCTGGACCAATAAACCTAAGATAAGTGCTATTCCCATCAGACTCGGAGTATTTTACACTCTCCTTATGAATGAAATGATGAATGTTGTCTTTAATGCTGGAGCTGGATTATATCTTGCCAAGTATTTCTTTGATAATCGTTTTGAAGAAAATGGATATTGGGAAGAAATAAACCAAGAAGCAAGTGCCAATGGTTTTGGGGTTCACGGAGGAGTGGGATTTGAATTCAATTTAAGTCCAAATATTGCCTTTGTTTTAGAAGGTCAGGGCAGATATGCTAAAATTGGAGGCTTTGAGGGAACAAGAGAATGGTCAGGTAGTGGGGGAGGCTCGCATAAGGAAGAAGGAACCCTTTATTATTATGAAGTAGATTTTTTTGGGAAAAAATATCCTTTGGTATTTGTTCATGAAGATGAACCCTCTGGACCATTCGTTAGCAATGTGAGAGAGGCAAAGGTTGATTTCAGCGGTTTTAACTTTCTGGCCGGAATTAAGATTAAATTCTGATTTTTGAGCAAGAATCTGAAAAGTTAAAAGAATAAAGAACACCTGCAGAGTTAGTATTTTAATTTATTCTTCAGAAAATGTTTGAGATAAAGAAAGGTTCCTACATAATCATTTATCTTCATACTCCCAGAGAAGTATTTTGGGGAAAGTTAATTTCACTAAACCCAAAAGGAGTTCAAATCAGAGGATAATATAGAAAAGTTCAAATGACAATCCCGAGTACTCGGGACTATGAGAAATTGGGATTTAATTACTGCTTTGAGGATACATTACCCACACAATTTGGATAGGAGCTATTCTTTAAATGGCAGACAACTATTTTTAAGAATTGGTTTTACTTTTTGGATGAATTCTTTGTCTGGTAATCTCCTTCTTTCTCTCCACTCGTTGGTTCCAGCAGCAAAACCAAACATCACATTTGCACTCAATCTGACTGCTGCCACAGCCAATTCAAATAAATGTGTGCATCCTGAACTTCTTCCTAATTTCTCAGCCAATTTCTTAGTGATACCTCTTTCAATTCTTAGACCTATTATTCCGGGTAGCAAAGTCAAAGTCTTGTGGCATATCTCAAAAGGCACTTTAGTCATGTTACCTTCGACATCTACAATCTCTTTATTTGAAATCTTTACTTTGATTTCAATATTCATATTATGAGATAAATCTAAAAGAGAAGCTCGGGTGAGAATATGGTCATCATCTAATCGAGAAACTGCCGCATTTATATTTCTTTCATAAACTTCCATTTGATAATTTATTATGATTCTCTTTTCATGATAATAGCCATGCTCACTCCACCACCACCGCAAATGCCGGCTATACCATACTCTCCGTTGTGGATTCTTAAAGCATTATATAAAGTGACTAAGATCCTTGCCCCACTAATTCCAGTGGGGTGACCAAGAGCAATAGCTCCGCCATGTACATTTAATTTCTCTCTATCCCATTTAAGAACCTTTTCGTTAGCTAAAATCTGAGCAGCAAAAGCTTCATTCACTTCAATTAGATCCATGTCATCCAATGTCATTTTAGCTTTCTTTAAAGCCAGCGGAATACTTACACTTGGCCCATCACCCATGAGACTTGGTTCTACTGCTACCTGAGCATAGGAAGCCAAAGAAAATAAAGGAGTAAGCCCAAGCTCTTTGGCTTTTTCTCGTGAAGTGACAATCATAGCAGTAGCTCCATCAGACATCTGGCAAGTATTGCCAGCAGTTATTGTACCCTCTTTCTTAAACACTGGTTTAAGCTTTGCCATTTTCTCTAAGGTTGTACCTCTTCGAATTGTTTCATCCTTGTCAAAAATAATTGGTTCTCCTTTTTTTTGTGGTACTTCCACAGGAACTATCTCATTATCAAACCAACCTTCATCTTGAGCTCTGGCTGCTTTTTGATGGCTTTGAAGAGCAAATTCATCTTGCTCCTCTCGTAAAATATTATATTTTTCTACTAAATTCTCAGCAGTCATACCCATCCCCATATTGCACAGAGGGTCAATTGAATCACTCCAACCATCCAATAGTACCCTATCACCCATTTTGAATCCTTCCCATCTTGCCCCTTTTAATAAATAGGGAATAGTACTCATACTGTCGAAACCACCCACTAAAACAATTTCTGCATCACCAAGTCGAATAGCTTGAGAAGCTAATGCCACTGTCCTCATTCCTGAAGGACAAGCCATATTAATTGTCTGAGTAGGAACACTCACAGGAATGCCTCCTCGAACAGCTGCAGTTCTTGAGGGATTAGGTCCATTTCCAGCTTGACGACAGCTACCCAAGATAACATCATCCACCTGTTCTCCTTTCAAATGCGCTCTTTTCAATGCTTCAGCAACTACCATTGCTCCTAAGTCATAAGCAGCTACGTCTCTTAAAGTGCCCCCAAATTTCCCCATGGGCGTTCGAACAGCACTCACTACAACAATATCATTAAGTTCCATTTATTTCCTCCTTTTACAGTAAAGAGTAAGGTGTGAAGAGTAAGGAGTTGTTTTTTAGCGATTTAATTAAGTGTAAGATTTACCTATCACTTTACTCTTTACTCCTTACGGTTTACAGTTTACGATTCACGATTTAAATGTATTGTCCCCCATCTACTTTAATTATTCCTCCAGTGATATGTCTTGAGACATCAGAACAAAGAAAAGTAACAACATGGGCAACATCCTCTGGCTGACCGAGTCTTTTAAATACAGTCTCTTCTATAGCATTTTGCTTTATTTCTTCGGGAAGGGCTTTCATCATTTCTGTTTCAATCATACCAGGAGCAACTGCATTGACATTAATGTTATATTTACCCAATTCCTTGGCTACTACTTTAGTTAAGCCAATCATGCCTGCTTTTGCTGCTGAATAATTTGCCTGTCCAAATTTCCCTCTTAAAGCGTTAATAGAGGTGATATTCACGATTTTTCCATATTTCTGTTCCCTAAATATAGGAGATACAGCCCTGATATAATTAAAAGCCCCTTTAAGATCTACGTTAATCACTGCATCCCACTGCTCTTCAGACATTTTCCAGATTACCCCATCCCAATTTATGCCAGCATTATTAATTAAAATATCTAGTCTTCCAAATTCATCTAAAACTTTTTTGACCATATTCTGAGCATCCGAGAAACTTGAAACATCTGCTTTTACAGCTAATCCTTTCTGCCCCATGGATTCAATCTGAGCTATTACTTCTTTTGCCTCTTTTTCATGTTTCCGATAATTTATAGCTACATTTGCTCCATTTTTTGCCAAATCTAAAGCAATAGCCACCCCTATCCCTAAACTCCCACCTGTTACTATAGCGTATCTTCCTTTCAAATGATGCATTTGTTTTCTCCTAATTTATATTATTGAAAAGCAAAATTTTGCGTCAGATTATTCAATATATAATATTTTTTTTCCTTTGTCAAAATGTCAAAAAGGATAAGTCCTTTTGAATTCCGGGAATTTTCTTTCTGTCAGAGCTCTAAGTCCAATTATAGCATCTGGGTGTTGAAAAGTCGGAATCAGGTACTCTTCTAACTCTCTTTGAGCTAATTTCTCAATGTTCTCGCCTTTTAAGAAATCATCGAATCCTTTACTTATTAACCAGTTAGCTATCCAAACAGCATTAGGTGAATTATTAGCTACTCTCTGAGCTATTCTTCGAACATAGCCTTTATTATATCCTGACAGAAATATTTCGGCCTGACCGCGGCCATAAGCATAGAGGGTTGGAATTAAGTCTTTTTTTAGGAATAGATCTTTCATCAAACGCAACTCTTCCCTCTCTTCATAGGTTAATTTAGTGGGGAGTTCTTTAATATTTAATCCAGCTAATTGTTCTCTGGTGAGTGGCTTTCCCTTATTATCGATTATTGCTTTAGCAACAATCTGAGCTACTTCATCTCTCTTATGTGCTGGGACAAGAAAATCAGCCATGCCTAAATATTTTATAATCCTTGGAGATGAGGTAGATGTACCGCCAGCCAAGATATAATATCGAGAGATAGCCACAGCCAGTTCAGCATCATTAGTGGCGCGATAGATTAGTTGCGGTAGTAACAATGTTCCTCTCAGTCCAGGATAAATACCAAGTCTGGTTTCTGGCAGAGTAAAAGAAGTCCGATCAGTTATGATAACTACAGAATTAGGATCAAAAGCAAACGCCATGGCAACTTCTACTCCACCACCAAAGGTCATACCATCTATAATAGCTACTTTTGGCTTGCCTGTTCCTGTCATTTCATGAAAGAGAACCTCTTGCCACATAGTAGTATCATCTTTAATAGCCTGAAAATTTCCTTCCTTAATCCGCTCTATGAAATTTGGAACGTTAGCTCCTGCAATAAATGTCTTGATCGGCGCAGAATCGAAAATAATCCCTTTGATATCTTCATCTTCATTAGCTTTCTTAAAAGCATTTCTTAAGTCTTCAAAAACTTCATTATCCAAGGCATTGGCCGACCGTGGATTGGAAATAGTAATCCGAGCTACCCGATTATTGCATTCTTTTTCGCAAATTATAGGGCTGATTTTGAGAGGCCAGGGTTTTCCGCTTCCAGCCTGCTCAATTAATAATTTCGGGATAGGGAAATGAATACCCTGTTTCTTAGCTAGTTCTGCTCTCTCATTAACAAGACGCATTACTTCTCTCATTCCTATTTTATTCATTAAGGTAAAAGGCCCCTCTCTCCAGAGAAATGCATTCTGAGCTAATCGTTCTACATCTTCCATTCTAATCACTTTGGAATCGACTACTTCCGCAGCAGTCATAAAACTTACCGCTAAAAATCTTTCTTTCAGTTTATTTACCAGATTCATATCCTGAGGTTCTTTTTTCGCTTCTTTTTCAGGCACCCACTTTACCGCTGATTTATCATCCGCTGACTCATATTTTTTCATTAATTCGATAAAGTTTTGGCAAGGAGTAAAAAAATTTCCATAACCCCTGTAAAGAGGAGCATCCGGATCTGAAGCATCAGAAAAAGATTTCATGGAATAAAGTCCGACTGGCAAGCCCGTGGCGTCCATTAAACTGAGAAAGCCTAAGGGTATATTGAAGGCTTTTTTTCCAGCCGACTCAATTGTAGGAATATCATATCCTTCCTCTAACATTCTTGTCGCTTCAAGTAAAAGGGCAACAAAGATAATATCCGCTGCTCCACCTTTCCTACTACTTAGTATAGGAACAGCTACTTTACCGCCCAGTTTCATATATTTAGCAGCGATCTTTATGCTTTCTGGGGATGCAGTGTCTGTTCCAGCATACTCGCCACCTCGATTTTTGTGAGGAAGGTAAAAGTAATGCATCCAGACCACCTTATCTGGTCTTTTGGTTACTCGAGCTAATATATTTATATCTAAAGAGGAGGAGTTGGTAGCAAGTATTACATGAGGAGCACAGAGTTCATCAAGCTTTTTAAAAATCTGCTTTTTAATATCGATTCTTTCAGTAGCGGTTTCAACAACAAGCTTCAGGTTTTGTCCCTTGCAGGCTTCTTCATAACTCGTCGTACCCAAAATCCTTGCTTTAATATCTCTAATTTGAGCTTCTGAGAAAATTCCACCAGCTTTAGCAACTTCTAATTCATTATTTATGGTCTCAAATGCCTTTTGCAATATTTCATCACTTATATCAAGAATTCCTACATTAAACCCATTCTGAGCATATGCCTGAGCTAAACTTGAACCCATTGTCCCTGCTCCAATAAACAATATCTCAACATCATCCCAAGTTATAGACTTATCAAATTTCTTATGGAGATATTCTTCTTTTTTCATTTCATATTTCTCCTTAATTATTACATTTGTCTAAAAATCAAAATTTAAAGTGAGGACTCAAGAAACCAAGGTGGGAAGGACTCGAATGAAAAATCACAGAAATCTTTGAATTCTTGACTCCCCTTTACCATTTTTGAATTTTGGTATGTCATTTTGATTTTTGACTTTTGACATTTGATTTTTTTATGATAAATAGCTTTCAACAATAACAGCTCCACCTTGACCTCCACCAATACAAGCTGAGGCTAGGCCTAAGCCCCCCAAAGTTAAAAGGGCAGTGATTAATCTTGCACCTGTGGCACCCAAAGGATGACCTAAAGCAATAGCTCCGCCATTGACATTTACTTTGGAACGGTCTAAATCAAGTTCTCTTTCTACCGCTAAATACTGTCCAGCAAAAGCTTCGTTTATTTCTATGTGTTTCATATCTTTTAGAGTTAATCCTGCTCTCTTTAAGGTTATTTTACAGGCTGGAACTGGCCCAATTCCCATATAATGAGGATCCACGGCTGCTGTTCCCCATGAGATGAGCTCTCCAATTGGTTCCAGGCCTAATTCTTTAGCTTTTTTTTCAGTTGTCATAATCAAAGCCGCTCCTCCATCAACAATGCCACTTGAGTTTCCTCCAGTGTGTATTCCTCCAGGTTTTACAGCGTGCAACCTCACAAGCTCTTCCAAAGTTGTATCTGGCCGAGGATGTTCATCTTCAGAAACAACTATCTCGCCTCTTCTTGTTTTCAATCTCACCGGAGTGATTTCCTTGGCTAAACGACCTTTTGTTTTAGCATCCCTTGCTTTTTGCTGGGAGGAAAGAGCAAATTCATCAGCATCCTGACGAGTCACTCCGTACAATTTAGCTAAATTCTCAGCAGTGCTCATCATATCTGTATCTATATAGGTATCATTTAATCCATCTTTGAAAAGAGAATAAACCTTTGCTCCAGCCATATATGGATAACCAAAAGCAGAACCATATTGCAAAGTTGGAGATTGACTTGTGCTTTCATAGCCACCTACTAATACAATTTCAGCTTCATCAAGGATTATCTGTTTAGCACCCTGAATAACTGCTTCGCCACCTGAAAAACAGAGCCGATTTACAGTTAGGCCAGGAGCAAAGATACTCAACCCAGATCTAAGTCCAACATGACGGGCACCATAATGAGAATCGATACTGGTATGCATAGCATTCCCAAAAATTGACTCGTCAATTAAGGCTGTTCTGTCTTCCAAACCTGCCTTTTTAATAGCAGCTCTGGCAGCATAGGCACCAAGTTCTATTGGTGGCATATCTTTGAAAGCTCCTCCTACTTCACCGAAAGGTGTCCGGGTAGCTGAAAGAAATACTATTTTTTTTCTTTTTTCTTTCATCAATAAAGGACCACCACCTCTAACCGTTTTCGGTATACGAAATATCTCTTTTTTTACTTTCATCTTTTAAGCTCCTACTTTACTAAATCCCAAGCACCAAGCATCAAATCCCACCTCGTGCCGAGCACTCGGTGCGAGGCAAACAATACCCAATGCCCCCTTCGGCTCGAGGCCTTAGGACGAGGGCAAATGACCAAAACAATTATTATGCTTATCAAAAAATCCAAAGTCCAAAATCCAAATGCCAAATGAATGTCAAATGACTAAATGTCAAATCTAAGAAGTGTAAATCGCAAGGTGTTGTTTATCACTTTACTCTTTACTCCTTACTCTTCACGATTTAATGTTTTTGTGATTTGAAATTTTCATTACTTTTTGGGTTTAGCAAGGACCTCTTCCATGAAGAGATCATCCATCTCGCGACCCTTAGCTAAGAGTTGACGGTATTTTATAAAATCAATCACATCTTTGCCGGTTATCTTTTTTGTATTAAAGGCATGGAAACCCATAAAGGCTTCAGTAGCCATATTGGCTGCCAACCAATGACGATTATAATTTTTAGCATGATCCCAGAAGAATTTCTTTTTAGCTCGAACACTATCAATAGATTTTATCAAACAGGCAGGCATTAAATTGGTAAATGTCCAAATAATGTCATTAACTGCTCTATCCAAAAGCTCAAAATCAATTGATGCTGTTTTTAAAAAGGCTCGAGCTTTTTTCCCTTCTTCACCTTTAACAAATTCACCATAGACAATCTCTCCATCCTCTATATATCTGTCAGTAATCACAGCTGGATTGCGGATAAATTTGCCTTCTTGTTTAATCACAGGTTCAACTTTACTAATCAATCCCAGTCTCTTCATTTTATAAGCACTCCAAAATTCACAGGAGATACAACTCCATAGAGCATCTTCTATGCTCAGATACCACGGCAAGAAATCTGATGAGCCGCCATCAGGTGCAGAACCATGTCTTGGGCCAGCTTGACCAAAAATAGCAGTATCTGCTGACACTGTAATGTCGCAAGCCATTCCAATCTCTTGACCACCAGCAATCCTCATCCCATTCACTCTACATATGGTAGGTTTTTTGCACATCAAAATAGAATCAACCATTCCATTGAATAAGTCCATATATTCTCCATATTCTTGTGGTCTTCTAGTGTAGTATTCAGCATATTCTTTAGTATTTCCACCAGTACAGAAAGCCTTATTGCCTACAGCTGTAAACACCACAGCTACCACACTTCTGTCCAGAGAAGCATTTTGAAATCCAGCAATTATTCCTTTTACCATATTGGTAGTGTAAGAGTTATATTGATCTGGATTATTAAGTGTAATCCACGCTGTATACAACTCCTCTATTTCTTTCCCTTCAGGATCAAGAATAGGTTTCTTTTCATACATTGTACAGGGAGGCTTCGTTCCCCAATGTTCTTTCCCCCATAGAGAGTGATCTTTTATTTCTTTATCCCTTGGTAACCACTCTAAAACCATATTATCCCTCCTTTTTGATTGGTATGTGATTATCTTTTTATTTGAATATCTTCGTCTAAACTGAGTTTTTGTTCAGCCCGAAGCATGAGAAATTAAATAATACTGTTTAATAAAATCTTTGTCAAGTACTCGAAAGCTTGACTCAGGAAAACATTATTGTTATTTTGTTAAAGGAATAAATGAGCTAAAATCCAGATATAGCAAGTAAGGAGACAAAATGATAAATAAAAATCCTAACTCTTAAACCCCGAAATAATAAACAAATTTTAAATTCTTATTTAGAATAAGGAGATAATTTTCGTAATGTCAGAGAAAAGCACTAAACGGAAGTCAATTAACGCTACAAAAGAGATGAAACGGATTATGGCAGATTATTACTATGAATTAGACCAGGCCTCAAAAGCAGGAAATCCTAAAGTGGCCTGGTGTTCAAGCGTTGGGCCAGTTGAACTCTTAAGAAGCTTAGGATTTCTTATTCATTTTCCTGAAAACCATAGTGCTATTTTAGGGACAACTAGAACAGCTAATGATTATATTCCTTTAGCTAATGCGATTGGTTATTCCCCTGATATTTGTTCTTATCTAACTGCCGACATCGGTGCTTATCTCAAAAAGGAGACTCCTCTTTCAAAAGCATATCCGGGAATTGAAAGCATACCTAAACCAGATGTATTAGTTTTTAATACCAATCAATGTCGGGATGTACGAGATTGGTTTTCCTTTTACGCACGGGAATTCAATGTTCCTATCTTAGGGATAAGTACTCATCGTGGTGTGGGTGAAATAACTGATGCTCATATTAGAAGCATTGCTCAGCAGATGAAAGATATGGTAGCTCCCTTGGAGAAAATCTCTGGGAAAAAGTTTGATCTCGATGAGTTGAGAAAAGTCATTTCTTTATCTAAAGAATGCACTAAATTGTGGAAGAAAGTTTTAGAAACCGCTATTTCTATTCCATCTCCTTTGACCTTTTTTGATGGAACTATTCATATGGGACCCGCAGTTGTTCTAAGAGGTACCCAGATAGCCATTGACTATTATGAATTGCTCTTAAATGAAATGGAAGAGAGAGTATCTAATCAAATTGCGGCTGTCGATGGAGAAAAATTTAGATTGTATTGGGAAGGTATGCCTATTTGGGGTAAATTAAGAGAGTTATCAGAACTTTTTATATCACTTAAAACTTGTGTTGTTGCTTCCACTTATTGCAATAGCTGGATTTTTGATGCTTTTGACCCTGAAAATCCCTTTAACACTATGGCTCAAGCTTATACTGAACTTTTTATTGTCCGATCTGATGAATTTAAGGAAAAATACCTTGAAGAAATGATCAATATATTCCATATTGATGGAATTATTTTCCATGACGCTAAGACCTGTCCTAATAATACCAATAATCGCTATGGAATGCCGGAGAGAATACGGAAACGCTTGGGAATTTCCAGTTTAACTCTTAATGGCGACTTGAATGATTTGCGATGCTATTCTGAGGAACAAGCAAGAACTAATATAGAGGCTTTTATCGAGCAATTGGAAGGAAAATGAAACCACGAATAAACACAAATATAACCCCCATTTGTGTGGATAAGAGGATAATAGAGAGGTTATCGCTATACGAAAAGTTCAAATGATAAAGCTCCTTTCGGCCTGAGCTCAAGACGAAGGCAAATGACAAATGTAAATCGTAAAGAGTAAGGAGTAAAGAGTAAAGTGATAAATAATACCTTACGATTTACGCTTCACACTTCACGGTTTTGGCATTTAGTCATTTGACATTCACTTGGCATTTACCTGCCTGCCAGCAGGCAGGGATTTTGAACTTTGGGTTTTTTGAAGACTATGAGAAATTGGGATTTAATTACTGACTTGGGGATAAATTACCCACACAATCTGGATAGGAACCATAAAATAATATGAGATATTTTGCTGGAATAGATATTGGGGCTTCAGCTACCAAAGCAGTAATCATCAATGAAAAAAAAGAGATAGTAGGTCTCCATGTCAGAAAATCTGGCGTAGACTTTAGAGAAGCAGCAGAATCGGCTTTTGTGAAAGCAAAAGAATTAGCCAATCTGACTAAAAGTGAGATAAAATATATTATAGTCACAGGGTATGGAAGGAGAAATATTTCCTTTGCCGATGAGATGGTGACAGAAATTGCCTGTCATGGTAAAGGAAGCTTTTACTATCATCCTAAAGCTCATATAGTGGTAGACATAGGCGGCCAAGACAGCAAGATTGTGAAAATGGATGAAAAGGGCAAAAGAATAAGTTTCAAGATGAATAGAAAATGTGCAGCCGGCACTGGTGCTTTTTTGGAAGAAATTGCCAATAGATTAAATATTCCGATAGATAACTTAAATAATTTAGCTCGAAAATCCACTCAAAGAGTAGAAATTGGAAGCTATTGTACTGTATTTACTTCTACTGAAATTTTATCCAGAATAAGAGAAGGGACAAAGGTGGAAGATTTAATTAAAGGAATCTATGGTTCAGTTATAAAAAGAATACTTGAAATGGATTCCTTAGAGGGGAATGTGGTCATGACTGGTGGAGTGATTGCTTACAATTCAATTTTAGTTGAAATGTTTGAAAAAAGGCTAAAAAAGAAAATATTTGTTCCTCCTTATCCTCAAATGATTGGGGCATTTGGTGCGGCCTTATTTGCCTTAGAAACAAGAAGAGGTTAATTTGTTAGATTTTTTATTTAAGCCAAAATCAGTAGCCATTATAGGTGCTTCATCGAGAGAATTAACCATAGGCTATCGAATATTACGAAACTTAATTAATGCTGAATTTAGAGGGAAAATATATCCCGTCAATCCTAAAGCAGATTATATTGAAAATTTTAAAGCTTATGAATCGATTATGGATATTCCCGATGAGGTTGATTTAGCTCATATTGTGGTTAAAAATACTCTTGTTCCAATGGTTTTGGAGGAGTGTGGTAAAAAAGGGGTTAAGGTAGTAATTATTAATACTGCCGGTTTTTCAGAGATTGGTGGTGAGGGGATTGAACTTGAACAAAAAATCGTTAAGATTGGGAAAAAGTATGGAGTGAGAATATTTGGACCAAATTGTCAAGGTATTATGAATTCTGATGATAAAGTCAGAGCCTATTGCAACTTCACTTTTACTCGATTGCAACCAGGAAATATTTCTATTGTAGCTCAAAGCGGGGGCGTAGGGGAAGTAATCAATCAGCGTCTTTCCTCCCTTGGAGTAGGCTTTAGAATGTATGCCTCTAACGGAAATGCTTGTGATATAAGCATACCTGAGATCCTGAGCTATTGGGCAGAAGAGGATCAAACAAAGGTTATCATCCTGCATATCGAAAGCTTAACCCATCCTCGAGAATTTATGGAAGTGGCTAAAGAAGTCACTAATTATAAGCCAATTCTCGGTATGAAAACAGGTAGAACTAAGGAGGGCACTATGGCTGTGGCTTCTCACACTGGCCACTTGATGAAGGAGGAAATACCCATTGAGCTTATTTTTGAGAAATGTGGTATTGTCAATTTTCGCCAACAGGATGAACTCTGTCAAGCAGCTATAGCTTTTGCTACTCAACCCCTTCCTAAAGGTCGCAATGTGGCTATCATTACTAATGCAGGTGGACCAGGAGTGATTGCTGCTGATGGATGTATTGAAGCTGGTCTACATTTACCAAAATTATCAGAAAAAACACAACAAATTTTGAAGGAAAATCTTTTTCCAGAAGCAATAGTCAGTAATCCTATTGATGTTTTAGCTAGTGCTTTACCTGAACATTATGGGGTAACTATCAATGCTTTGCTCCAAGATAAAAATATAGATTCTATTTTAGTCAATTTCATCACTCCTTTTTTTGTTGACTGTGAGGGAGTAGCGCGTCAGATCGCCCAGACGAATGAAAAAGCAGAAAAACCTATTATTGGAGTTATTATGACAGATAAATTAAAATGGGAAAAAACTTTGAAAATAATTAGAAGGAGTGGTGTGCCTAGTTATGATTTTGCTGAAATAGCGGCTAAAGTTCTAATCGCTATGGTGAATTATAGTGAATATAGAAATAAAAAAGAGGATGAGATTATTCCCTTTGAAGATGTTAATAAATCAGAGGCTAAGGCTATAATGGACAAAGCAAGAGAGGAAAAGAGAGACTTTCTTAAAGCCAGGGAAGTATACAATCTACTTTCTTGTTATAAGATACCAGTAGCCAATTGGGGAATAGAAAAAAATCTCAACCAATGTCTTGAGGTGGCTCAAAATATTGGATATCCCATTGTCCTTAAAATAGATGATGAAAGCATAGTTCATAAAAGTGAGGCTAGCGGTGTGGTTTTAAATATTAAAAATAAAGAAGAATTAATTAAAGAATGGAATTCGTTAAAATCTAATTTTGAGAAAAAAGGAGTTAGGTATCTCATCCAAGAGTATCTTCCCGAAGGAAGAGAAATCATCATTGGAGCTAAATTTGTAGAGAATATGGGATATGTTATTATGTTTGGGCTGGGAGGGATATTTGTCGAGATTATAAGGGATGTAATTTTTAAAATTGCCCCTCTCACCAAATCTGAAAGCTTAGATATGATTCAATCCATTAAAGGCTATTCCCTATTAAAAGGTGTGAGGGGAAAAAAGAGCATAGATATCGAGAAAATTTCCGAAATTCTGTTAAGAGTGTCTCAATTAGTTACTGATATCCCTGCTATTAGAGAGCTGGATTTGAATCCTTACATAGCATACCAAAAAGGTAAAGAAGGTAAAGTAGTTGATGCCAGGATTAGAATTTAAGATTAATAGTAAAGTAAGGGTTTTCAAAGTCGAAAAGGTTCAAAGAGCTAAAGAGGTATTAAAATGGGTGTACCCTGGCTAAATTTAGGACAAATATTAAAAGTAAATGCTAAAAAGTATCCTAATAAAATTGCCTTTAAAGAAAAAGAAAGAGAGCTCACTTTCAGCCAGCTAAATTTAAGAGTAAATCGATTAGCTCATGCACTTCTCAGGATAGGTTTAAAAAAAGGAGATAAGATATCCTGTCTCCTTGAAAATTGCGTTGAAATAGTTGAGTTATATTTAGCTACTGCCAAAACTGGAATTGTTATAAATCCAGTAAATTTCCGCCTTATAGGTCCTGAGATTGAATATATTGCTAACAATTCTGATGCCAAGGCATTTATAGTTCATGAAGAGTTCTGTCCTACTGTTAATTCTATAAAAGGGCAATTGAAAAATATAAAGAGTTACATTGCTGTAGGAGAAAAAACACCAAAAGGTTATCAAAATTATGAAGAACTTTTAACTGTATGTTCTGAAGAGGAGCCAGAAGTAAAGGTTGCTCCAGAAGATACCTGGGTTCTTCTCTATACCTCTGGAACTACAGGCAAGCCTAAAGGAGTTCTTCGTTCTCATGAATCTTATGTTGCTTTTTATCTCATAAATAGCGTTGATTTTGGTTTTACTGAACATGATATTTGTCTGAATATTTTACCGTTATGCCACGTTAATTCCACATTTTTCTCATTCTCTTTCACATATATTGGAAGTTCTGTTTACCTTCATCCTTCTCGAGAATTTGATCCTATTGAGATTTTAAAAATAATTGAGAAGGAAAAAATAACTTTTATCTCTTTAATCCCAACTCATTATAATCTGATTTTGAATGTGCCTGAAGAAGAAAGAAAGAAATATGATGTAAGCTCAATCAAGAAGTTGCTTTGTTCTTCTGCTCCTGCCAGGAAAGAAATTAAAAAAGGAATAATGGAATTTTTCAAAGGAGTAGAGCTTTATGAAGGTTATGGCTCAACAGAGGCTGGAATAGTGACTGTTCTTAAACCTCACGAGCAACTCACTAAATTAGGCTCCATAGGCCGTGAATCCTGTGGGACAGATTGCATTAAACTTCTTGATGAGGAAGGAAATGAAATTCCTATCGGTCAAGTAGGAGAACTCTATTCCAAAGGTCCTATGCTTTTTGATGGATATTATAAAATGCCAGAAAAGACTAAAGAAGCTTTTCAGGGAGAATATTTCACCGCTAGGGATATGGCTAAACAGGATGAAGATGGTTATTATTATCTTGTTGACAGAAAAGATAACATGATTATTACTGGAGGAGAACATATTTATCCTTCAGAGATTGAAGAGATAATCGCACACCATCCTAAAGTATTTGATGTAGCTGTTATTGGTGTGCCAGATGAAAAATGGGGTGAAGAAGTGAAAGCAGTAGTCATTTTAAAAGATAATGAAACAGCCACTGAACAGGAAATTATTCAATATTGTAAAGGGAAAATGGCTGGGTTTAAGAAGCCGAAATCAGTTGATTTCATCGCACCAGAAAAGATGCCTCGGACAAGCACTGGTAAAATCTTACATCGGGAATTAAGAAAGAGATATATAAAAAATGAGACAAAATAAAGTTTCGAGAGATAAAGCTTATAGCAAGACTAAAAAAATCTAAATAGCGTAATAAAACCGAATCATTAATGGACAGACTCTGTGATTAAGGAGAAGAAAATTCTTATGGAGCTGATGTTTTAACTCGAAAGAAGTATAGCTTGACAAGAATTTTTTGAGATGTTATTAAAGAAACATAGAAATTAACGATGGCGCAAGAAGATTTTAAAAACATCCACTTTAAAATCACCCAAGAAATAGCAATCTTAACCATTAATAGACCTCCTTACAATATCTTAAATATAGAAACTATGGTGGAAATGAATGAAGCTATTAAAAAGCTACTGGGAAATCGAGATGTAAAAGTATTAGTCATTACTTCTGTGGGAGATAAAGCTTTCTCAGCAGGAGTTGACGTGGCTGAACATACTAAGGATAAAGTAGATAGAATGATAGAAGTTTTCCATGACCTTTTTAGAAATCTTAATAAATTGGATCAGATTACGATGGCTGCTGTAAAAGGATTAACTTTGGGAGGAGGCTGTGAAGTAGCTATATTTTGTGACATGATTTTTGCTGCTGACAATCTAAAAATAGGACAGCCCGAGATAAAGCTTGCCGTTTTTGCTCCTATAGCTGTCATAGTTCTTCCCAAACTAATTGGTTTTAAAAAAGCAAATGAATTGCTATTAACTGGTAAAATCATTGATGCCTCAGAAGCAGAAAAAATTGGATTAGTAAATAAAGTTGTCCCCCTCGATTCTTTTGATAAAGAATTGAGTAAATTTTTAGAGGAGATCACTCAGCTTAGTTCTGTTGGCATAAAATATTCCAAGAAGGCTATAAATCTTGGCTTAGAGGCAGATTTTCATGAGAAATTAGAAAAAATTGAAAGAGTATATCTTGAAGAACTAATGGCCACAGAGGATGCTAATGAAGGCCTGAAAGCTTTTCTGGAGAAGAGAAAGCCTGTCTGGAAAAATAAATAATAACCAATAGAAATTGGAAAATGGAAATTAGAAATTTCACTTCGTTGCGAGATCTTTGATTTTCAAATTTCCAATTTCAAATTTCATCCCGATTTACCCTGTTCTGAGATCAGGATAGGATCGGGAAAAGGAGTAATAAATGAAAGCAGCTATATTTTATGGACCCAATCAACCTTTAAAAATTGAGGAGGTGGATAAACCTGGGATAGAAGATAATGAGATATTGGTTAAAATTGCAGCTTGTGGCGTTTGTCAAACAGACTTACATTATATCGATCATGGTGTCCCAACCTTCAAACAACCACCTATGATATTAGGTCATGAACCATCAGGCATAGTTGAAGAAATAGGTTCTAAAGTAAAAAATTTAAAAGTTGGTGATCATGTTCTTATCCCGCCAGTTTTTTCCTGTGGAACCTGTTATAATTGCCGCATTGGGAGAGAAAACATCTGTAATAATATGATTATGATGGGAAATCATATTGATGGCGCCTATGCAGAGTATACCAAGGCTCCAGCCAAAGACTGCCTTCCTTTGCCTGAAGAGTTACCTTTAGAGGAAGCTAGTATAATTGCTGATGCTATATCTACTCCTTATCATGCGGTAAAAAACAGAGCAAAAGTGAACCTAGGAGACACTGTTGTTGTCTTTGGCTGCGGAGGAGTCGGCATGAATGTCATTCAGATAGCAACAGCTGCTGGTGGATCTGTTATTGCGGTGGATTTAGTGGATAAAAAATTAGAGTTAGCCAAAAAGTTAGGTGCTACTCACACCATTAATCCTACTGGTAAAGAGGATAAAGAATTATTAAAAGAAATTAAAAAATTGACGGGCGGGGGTGCGGATATTGCTATTGAAGTGATTGGGAATCCTAAAACTATTGAACTTGCTTATAATTCAGTAAGACCAGGAGGTCGTTTGTGTCAAGTAGGATATACCCATGAAAATGTCCTCATCAATATGGGTAAATTGATGTTCAGAGAAATAGAGATAGTTGGATCCCTTGGCTGTAGACCAGTAGATTATCCTAAGCTAATTGAGATGGTCAGAACGGGGAAAATTCAGTTAGCTCCTATTGTTACTCATAAATTTAAGTTAGATGAGATAAATGAAGCCTTTGATACATTAAGAAAAGGCGAAGCCCTGAGATCCATCGTAATTCCATAAATCAGTAATCAGTACACATATAGGAGTGAAAATTTTAAAGTCTAAGCTCTTCCCCTATTTGTGTGGATAAAGGGATAATATAGAGAAATGAAAAGTTCAAATGACAAAACTCCTTTCGGCCTGAGCTCAAGGCGAAGGCAAATAACAAATATAAATCGTAAAGAGTAAGGAGTAAAGGGTAAAGTGATAAATAATACCTTACGATTTATGCTTTACACTTCACAGTTTTGACATTTAGTAATTTGACATTCATTTGGCATTTGGATTTTGAACTTTGGATCCCGAGTACTCGGGACTATGAGAAATTGAGATTCAATTATTGTCATGTGTGGATAAATTGTCCGTACAATCTGGATAGGAGCTATAAATTTGAACTCTTAAACTTAGTGGATTGGAATTCTGGATCTAGCCAGAATTTAGGATTTTAAAAATCTATACTTTATTAATATAAAAGTTTTAAATATGGTGAAAGAGAAAATCGGAATTATTGGAGCAGGCCCTATAGGAAGTATTATGGCCGCTTGTCTGTCTCGCCATAAAGAAAAAGTTTACTTGGCAGATATTAAAAAAGATCTTATTGACCAAATAAAAAACCAAGGGTTAAGAGTCACTGGAATTTTAGGTGATTTCCACACTAAGATGACCGATGTTTGTTATTCAATCTCTGAGCTATCAAAATTTGATATCAATTTGCTCTTTATAGCTGTCAAAACCAGTGCTTTGGAAGTTGTCACTAAAGAAATAGAAAAAATTTTTAATCCGCAAATGAAAATTATTGCCTTACAAAATGGTATAGATAATGAAGATTTATTAGCAAATTATTTTGGTCAAGAAAATGTATTCAGGATAGTGGTCAATTATGCTGGAAATATGCACAAACCTGGAATAGTTGAAATAACATTTTTTCATCCTCCAAATTATATTGGTGGATTATCTGAAAAGACCAAGGATACGGCTAAAGAAATAGCTAATCTTATTAGCAATTCAGGTTTAAAGACTGAATTTTCAGATGAAATTAAAAAGCATGAATGGAGAAAAACTATTCTTAATGCCGGTCTTTCACCAGTCTGCGCCATTACAGGATTAACTATGAAAGAGGCAATGGAGCTTAAGGAAACTCGTTATCTCTGTGAGAAAATACTTCAGGAAAGTATTAAGGTGGCGGAAAAAATTGGCTACGACTATGGTGAAGACTTTTATGAAAAATGCATCTCTTATCTTACCACAGCAGGTTATCACAAACCATCGATGTTAATTGACTTAGAACAGGGAAACCCAACAGAGATTGACTTCATCAACCAGAAGATTATATATTATGGTAAAAAAACAAAAGTTCCTACTCCTTACCTTGATTCTTTAACTAATATTATAAAAGTCATGGAATATCGAGCGAAAGAAAAGAAAAATAAGAGAAATTGACAAAATCTTTTAATAAATTATAATATTTTTTATGATTAAGATTAATTTTTCTTCTGCTTTTATTAATATTAAAGGGAAAAGAAATTTAGTCTTAAAAAACTTTAGGGGTAACATAGACTCATTATTAGCTTATCTAACAAAAAAATATCCAGACCTGTCAGAAGAAATACTAACTCCCCAAGGCAATTTAGAATATCATGTGCTTATTGTAGTTAATAATCAACCTATTTCTTCCTTGCAAGGGAAAAAAACAGAAATAAAAAATGGCGATATAGTTAATTTCTATTTACTTTTAGCTGGGGGATGAACCCGTTTCAATAAATAGAAGTCAAAATTCAGAATTAACATTGATTTTTTTTAAAATTTTTTAATAAATTTTAATAAATGAATTATCTAATCATTGGAAATAGTGCAGCTGGATTAAGCGCAGTTAAAGAAATTATTAAAAATGATTCTGATGGACTAATCACTATAATATCTCAAGAAAAATATCCTGCCTATTCCCGGCCCGCCATCTCCTATTTTCTCTCCGGTGAGATGAGTGAAGAGCAGTTATTTTTTCCTTCCTTAGAAAACAAAAGAATAACTACCATGCTTGGAAGAAAAGTTAAGAAAATAGATTTTTCTTCTAAAAAAGCTATTTTAGACAATGATCAGAGCATTCCTTACGGAAAGTTATTAATATCTACAGGTGGGGTACCAATTATTTCCTTGATAAAAGGAATAGATCATCCTGAAGTTTATAAATTTCACACTCTTGATGATGCTAAAGAAGTTATTCAAAAAATGAATAAGAAAAAGAAAGTGATAATTATAGGGAGCGGATTGATTGGAATTAGAGCAGCCTATGCTTTGAAGAAGTTAGGAGCCCAGGTCACAGTAATTGAAATCCTCAATCAGATATTACCAGCTATTCTTGACTCTCAGGGAGCCCAAATCATAGAGAATCATCTGAAGTTTAAAGGAATTCAAATTCTTACTGGAAAAAGCATTCAAGAGATAGTCAGCTTTAATAACAGAAGCATTTCTCATGTTCTGTTAAACAGTGGAGAAAAGATTGATTGTGATATGGTAATTTGTGCTACTGGGGTTAAGCCAAATTTGAACATTTTTAAAAACACTGATTTAATGATCAATCAAGGCATAATTGTCGACTCTTATCTTCAGACAAATATACCAGATGTATTCGCTGCAGGAGATGTGGCTGAATGCTATGACTTAATTCGTGATAGATATTTTATTAATGCAAACTGGACAAATGCCTCAATCCAGGGCAGAATTGCTGGAAAGAATATGACTGGATTAAAAGAGAAATACAGTGGATCAATGGCCATGAACTCTTTTGTCATTGAAGGAATCCCATGCATCACTATGGGTATAACCAATCCTCAATCAAGTCCTGTCTCATCTCTTCGATCCAAAGATCAAAAGTATCACATTTCAACCAAAATCAACACCCATAGAAAAATTTATAAAAAAATTGTTATTGATCACAACCTCATTGTAGGAGCCATTTTTGTGGGAGAAGTAAAAGGAGCAGGAATTGTCAATTCAATAATCAGAGAGAGAATTGATATTTCAAAAATCAAAAATTCTATTCTAGATGAGAGAATAGTTTATATTAAATTTATAAAGAATAAAAGAAAAGATGTGATGGAAGGAAAAATTAAATGGCAAAAGCAAATTGGTATGACTGAACCATATCATAAGAGAATAGATGAGAAGAAGTGGAGAAAGAGAGCAAAAAAATGAAAATTTGGCTCTTATTCCATTTGTGTGGATAAGAGGATAATATGGAAGAATGAAAAGTTCAAATGAGAAAGTCTAACACAAAATCCGAAGCACGAAATCCGCCTTCGCCCCGAGCTCAGGCCGAGGGGAAATACGAAACAATCTCCCTTCGGCCTGAGACCTTCAGGACGAGGGCAAATGACCAAAATTCGAATGACCAAAACATTTGTTTCGAATTTCGAAATTCGGATTTCGAATTTAGCCGAACGAAGTGAGGCATATTTAGAAAATGCAAGATTTATATCTAAGAAGTAATGTTTATGAAATAGATCTTTCCACTGAAAAATTAAAAATATTTAATACTCCGGTCAATATAGTCAAAGCCTATTTAGGTGGTCGAGGACTAAATATGTATTATCTTTATAAATATCTTAAACCAGATACTGATCCGCTCTCGCCCGAAAATGTTTTGATTTTTGGCACTGGGCTTTTGACAGGTTCTGGAGTGCCTAATTCTGGCCGATTAAATATTTCTGCCAAATCTCCTGAATCAGGCATTTTAGGGGATACCAATTGCGGCGGCTTTTTTGGTCCTGAATTGAGATTTGCTGGGGCAGATCGTTTAATAATTAAAGGAAGAGCCGAAAAACCTATTTATATCTATATTGAAGACGGGAATTTAGAAATCAGAGACGCCAAAGAATACTGGGGTTTAAATACCTTGGAAACACAGAAGAAAATGAGAGAAGATTTAGGCAAAGATATTCAAGTTGCCTGTATTGGTCAGGCAGGAGAGAATTTAGTTCGGTTTGCTTCTATTATAAATGGGGTGAAGAATTCAGCCAGCAGAGGAGGAATGGGAGCAGTTATGGGTTCCAAAAATATTAAAGCTGTAGTCGCTAAAGGAAGTTTGGGAATTCCGATTAAATATCCTGAGAAATTTGTAGAGAAGGTGTGTCAAATTAAAGATTATCTATATAGCTCTAAAATCATCCATGTTTTAGGCCGAGTAGGAACCCCTCTTCTCTATGAAGTAAGCAACTTTTTAGGGGCTATTAGAACCAAAAATAGTCAATTGAATGCTTTTAAAGATACTCTTAATGCTGAAGTGATTCATCAATTTGTAGAAAAAATGATTTCTTGTTATGGATGTATTGTTCACTGCCGCCATCGAAATTTTACAGGAGAAGGACCAGAATACACTACCATTGGTTTATTAGGGGCTAATCTTGGAATTTCAAAGACTGAAGAAGTGATTATGCTAAATAATTTATGCAATGATTTAGGCTTAGATGTATCTTCCACAGGCACTATCATTGCTTGGGCCATTGAGCTTTTTGAAAAAGGATATTTGGATGAAAAAAGTGCTGGTTATTCATTGAAATTTGGAGATTCTTCTATTGTGAAATCTCTCATAATTGATATTTCCCGTCGCCAAGGCTTAGGGAATATTCTGGCAGAGAGCACTCATGCTGTGGAGGAATTTGGAGAAGAAACAAAAGATTTTCTGATTGCTGTTAAAAATTTACCTCAATCAGATCCTCATGATTGCCGCTATCTGAAAAGTTTTGCCCTGGGAATTGCAACAGCTTCAAGAGGAGCTGATCATCTAAGAAGCAGGCCAACATTGGATATTTTTGAGCTTCCAGAAAAATTAACAAAAGAAATTTATGGAACTTATATTAATTCCAATCCCACAGCTTATGAGACAAAAGCGGATATGGTTTATTTTCATGAAAAAATATATTCAGTTATTGATTCCTTAGGTATTTGTAAATTTATCTGTCATGGTTTCAACAGTCCGCATCTTCTAAAATATGAACATTTCTCTGACCTGATTCACCTCGTAACTGGACTTGAAATTTCTGAATCTGAATTGAACGAAGTGGCTTGCAGAATCCTTGATTTGGAAAGAATGATTAATATGCGAGAAGGAATCTCCCGAAAAGATGATACCTTGCCTAAAAGATATTTTGATGAACACATGAAATTGAGATTAACAAAGGGACATAAAATTGATCGAAATAAATTCCAAGAAATGCTCTCTCGCTATTATGAATTGCATAAATGGGACGAAAATGGACTTGTTCCTAATGAACGAGTTAGAGAGCTGGAAAGCTATTATAGCTGATCAAGAGGAAGCAAAAATGAAAAAGAAGATTTACGCCAACTCAGATTTATGCACTGGATGCGAATTATGCACTGCTGCCTGTTCTGTCAGCAGATTTGGAGAAAATAATCCTAAAAAATCAGGTATTATTATAAAGAGAGATCTTTTTGAAAGATTTGAGATTCAATTTATCTGCCGGAATTGTGAAGACCCTCCTTGCGTTGATGCCTGCATTACAGGGGCCATGCAAAAAAATGACTTAACAGGTTTAGTCAAACATGATTCAAATAAATGTATTGGCTGTTGGAGCTGTATCATGATCTGCCCCTATGATTCAATAATCCAATCTAAACATGAGTCTTCAGGTCGCTCTATCGCCCTTAAATGTGATAGCTGCCCGGATAAGGAGATTCCTCCCTGTGTAGTTATTTGTCCTACAAAGGCATTAGTTTATGAATAAGGAATGTCAAAAAAAGGAAGCGCAAAACTAATTAAAAATGGTTGGACTAAAAGGTTTATTGCTTGTGAGCCTCAATTGAGTGAAGCAGTAAAGCTTTATGAAGAGCTTGGTTTAGAGGTTCATCTTGAACCTCTAAATTTAAGTGAAAGTAATGAATGCAATCTTTGTTATGATCCTAAGAAATATAAAATTATCTACACCAGAGTAAAAAAGACCAAACACAGCTGATTAGAAAAGTTTGCAATCTAAATGTAGTGCTCAAGATTTTCTACTAATACTTTTATCCCTCTTAATTTTTTTATCATTGCTATTTATTTTCTTAATTTCTCTTACTTGACTGTAAACTTCATTTTGGATTGCGCTAATAACAAAAATCTGTCTTCTAAGATTAGAGTCCGAGCACTTCTTGATAGCCTGCCATATCCATAAAGCCATGACCAGACACATTAAAAGCGATTATTTTCCCTGCATTTTCTGGCTTTCTTGCTTCTTCAATGGCACAGGCAATACTATAAGCAGATTCTGGGGCTGGGAGAAATCCCTCTGTTTCCACAAAAACACGAGCCAACTCAAAAACATGTTTTTCGTTACCAGGATAAGCAATAGTCTCAATATATCCCTTATTTCGGAGCAGGCTGATAATGGGGGAGCACCCGTGATACCTTAGACCATCAGCTTTGATGGGAGCCATCTCAATTTTATGGCCTAAGGTATACATTTTCAGAAGAGGCGTAATCTCAGCATGATCAGCAAAATCATATCGATATTCGCCTTGAAGATTAGGGGCTACTTGACTCTGGGCAGCAATAAATCTTATTTTTTTCCCTTTGGTAAGAACATCACCAACAAAGGGTAGGACAAAGCCTCCAAAGTTGCTTCCCCCGCCTAAACAGGAAATCATAATATCTGGGTAAAGTCCGAACTTTTCAAATTGGATTTTAGTTTCAAGACCTATAATTGTTTGATGCAAGAGAACATGATTTAAAACTGAACCCAAACAATATATAGCTTTTTCATTTCTCTGAGCTTCTTCCAGTCCCTCTGAAATAGCAATCCCTAAAGAGCCAGGATGGTGTGAATCTTTGGATAAAAGTTCTTTTCCTATCTTAGTTCTATCACTGGGTGAAGCATAAATCTCAGCTCCAAAAAGCTCCATCAGAGCACGACGGGCAGCTTTCCAGTTATATACTGCTCTTACCCAATAGATTATACAGCGCATATCGGTTAAGGCTGCAGCATACGCAAGAGCTGTACCCCACTGACCTGCTCCAGTTTCTGTGGTCAAAACTTCATAACCTTCCTTTTTAGCATAGTAAGCTTGAGCTAAAGCGGTATTTACCTTATGACTGCCGGTAGGACTAAAGAATTCACTTTTGTAAAAAAGTTTAGCTTTCGTACCAAGCTTCTTTTCTAAATTCACAGCATGGAAAAGGGGTCTCGGACGCCCGGCATTAGCATAAAGTTTTAACACCTCATCTGGAATTGAAATCCAACGATCAGTGCTCATTTCTTGTTTAAGGCATTCTCCCACCAATAAATTTGGAAGATTGGCTAATCTTGATTCGCCATTCTCAGGGTCCTTAGGTGAAGGAAAAGGCTCAGGTAAGTCAGGAACAATATTGTACCAAGCCTTAGGCATCTCATCCAGACTAATGTTTACTTGTCTTATTTCCTGCATCTATCCTCCTTTTATTCGCATCCTAAAATATCATCTCCTCAGAAAAAAATCAAGCAGAAAAGAAGATTGAATTTTCTTCTCTCTTGCCAAAACTTAAATAAAAAAAATAACAGTTGACACATAGCAGATAAAATCACGAAATGATTAAATAATTAGGATTTAATAACTCCTCACCACTTTTTAATTTTATATCCTCAATTCTTTCCAAATTCCTACCCTACTTCATACTCTCTACTTTTTCTATTGTTCCTCCTCCAATAACCACATCTCCATCATAAAAAACAGCTGCCTGTCCTGAAGTAATTGCTCTCTGAGGTTGAATAAATTTCACTAAAGCCTGATTATCATTCAGGAGAGTAATTGCTGCTTCTGCCTCTTGATGAATATACCTAATTTTCACTTTTGCTCTAAATGATTTTTCTATTTTATCCCAGGCTATCCAATTAATATCAGAAACAGTAAATTCCTGACTATAAACCTCCTCTTTGCTGCCAACAACAATTGTATTTTTACTTTTGTCAATAGAAATTACATATAATGGTTCTTTAGCTGAAATTCCTAAACCTCGGCGTTGACCAATAGTGTAAAAGATAATACCTTTGTGCTTGCCTAATACTACTCCTTTTCTGTTTATTATGAGACCTGGTTTAGCTGCCTCTGGAATGAAGTTTTTTAAAAACTGCGGGTAGTTATTATCAGGAATGAAACAGATCTCCTGACTCTCAGATTTCTCTGCTACTGGTAAATCTAACTTCCGAGCAATCTCTCGCACCTCTTTTTTAGTTAAATTTCCTAAAGGCATTAATGTTTGACTTAACTGGTCCTGCGTCATAGCATAGAGAACATAAGACTGATCTTTCTTACTATCAATTCCTTTTTTCAGCAGGTATCTTTTTCTCTTAATGCCATACTCTATCCGAGCATAATGACCAGTGGCAATAAAATCAGCTTCTAATTTTTTAGACTTTTTGAGCATTGCCTCAAATTTTATATATTGATTACATCTGATGCAGGGATTAGGAGTTCTTCCTTGATTATATTCCCTACAAAAATCAGCTATTACTGTTTTATTAAATATATCCCTAAAATCAGCTACATAATGAGGAATTTTTAATTTAATAGCTACTTGATTAGCATCCCTCATTGCTCTTAAACCACAACAGCCTCTATATCTATTTGCTCGATTGGCTAATTTATCAGAAGACCATAAGTTCATGGTAAGGCCAATCACTTCATACCCTTGTTCTTTTAAAAGAGCTGCTGTAACAGAGGAATCTACTCCTCCACTCATAGCAACCACTACTCGTTTCTTTCTCATCATTATTAAGATATCAAAAATATGTTTTCAATAAAATAATTATAGTTATAGGCTCCTATCCAGATTGTATGAGTAATTTATCCCTAAAGCAATAATTAGATCCCAATCTCAGGTACTCGAGATCCAAAGTCCAAAAACCAACTTCAAAAGCAAATTGGTAGGCACAGAGGCACACGATCACAAAGTTTTTGTTCATTAATTTCCTCCCCTCCTTTGTACCTTTTATTATATTATCTTCTTTAATTTTTAATGAGACAAGAAAAAAAAATCTCCCATGTTTAAAAACAAGGGGGATAAGCTTCAACTATTATCCTGTTAATTAAACTATTTTTCAGTTTTTTTCTTTTTGCATTCTTTTGCTTTTTTGGGGCAACTAGCCTTCATCTTGGCTGCAACTTCTTGAATCTTCTTCACCACTTCGGCATTCTTAGAGGTTATTTTCACAGCAACTCCATCTTCTAAATTCTCAACATTTATCTCGGCATCCTTGCAGCCCATGAGGTGCATCATAGTACAGCAAGCTTTTCCTTCAGCTTTCATATGAGCATGCATATGCTTTTTTACCATCATCTTCTTCTCTAATTTCATGCCGCATTTAGGGCATTTGCCAGGTTTATCAGACTTAAGTTCTGAGTGCATGGGGCAAGTATAAACTTCCTTCATCTCGGCTTTCTTCTGGATATACTGCTCGGGATCTTTCATGAACTTCTCTTTGCACTTCTCGCAGCAGAAGTAATAAGTCTTTCCTTTGTACTCATAGGAAGCCTTAGCTTCGGATTTCTTCATTTCTTTACCGCTCACTGGGCAAGTGACTGTCTCTTCAGCTTGTTGCTGGGCAATTCCGGCTAAAACTAAAACAAAGGAAAAGACCAAAAATAAAGTTAAAATTTTCGAATGTTTTTTCATTTTTTAACCTCCAAATTTTAGTTTATTAGTTAATTCGTTCATTGGTTAATGGTTCAAAACAAGAGGCATGATGCTGGAATTAGGATGTTTCTTGCTTCATTATTTAATCTATCTCATCTATCACCTCCTATTTATAATAGATTTTTTAAGTAATGTCAAAAACCGTAATAACTTTGTCATTATGAGTGAGGTCTTTTTACAAGTTCCAATATTTTTTCTTTTAAAATCTGTAGTTTCATGTCTGAATTAAAGCCAGACACCCGGGATTGGATGCCCACAATTACTACATTTTCCTTTTTTAAGATTATTTTCTAAAATTTTATAGCCAAATCTTTTGATGACTGTTTTTTTACATTTAGGGCAATAAGTACTTTCTCCTTTATGTCCTGGTACATTACCAATGTAGACATAATTGATTCCTTCTTTTAAAGCAATATTTCTTGCTTTTTCCAAAGTTGAAATTGGTGTTTGAGGCAGATTTTTCATTAAATACATGGGCCAGAATCGGGAAAAATGAATAGGTATATCAGGTCCAATATTTTTAATAACCCATTGGGACATTTTCCTTATTTCAGCCGGGCTATCGTTTAAAGTGGGAATAACCAGATAAACTATTTCCATCCATTTTTTACTCTTATAGACTATTTTTGCTGCTTCCAAAACAGGTTTTAATTCGCCTCGAACATAATTTTTATAGAATTCCTCAGAGAAGGCTTTTAGGTCTATTTTTATGGCTTCTACTACTTTGGTTAGATCCTCCATTGGTTTAGGATTAATATGGGAACCGGTAACGACAACACTTCTTACTCCTTGCCGGTGACCCTGTTTAGCTGTATCATACATATATTCATAAAAAATTACTGGTTCAGTGTAGGTATAAGCAATAGTTGGACAATTATATTTTTTAGCAAATTCTACTACTTCCTTTGGAGGAAGGTCATAATTTTTAGCTTGTTCTGGTCTTATTTGAGATATTTCCCAATTCTGACAGAATTTGCAGTTCACATTGCAGCTTGTGGTAGCAATAGAGAAGGCTCCTGTTCCTGGTAGAAAATGGAAAAATGGCTTTTTCTCAATAGGGTCTACATTAAGACTGCATACTTTTCCGTAAACTAAAGTGTAATATTTGCCATCCATATTTTCTCTTACTCCACAATAGCCTCTTTCTTTGTCTCCGACCACGCATTCTCGGGGACAGAGTTCACATTTACTCTCTTTATCTGGAAGTTTTTTATAATATTTAGCTTCAACTTTGGATAGATTTTCTGTAGGACCGAAGGCATATGAATTAGTTAGAAAATTTCCTAAGCCAGTGGAAGCCAAAATGCAAGCTCCAGTAGCTGTTTTCAAAAAATCTCGTCTCCTCATTTTTATCACCTAAATTAGGATTCAAGAAAAAGTAGATTCTTTTTCTGGGTAGATTTCATTGAAAATGCTAAAAACCCATTTAAAGTCATTTTAAATCTCCTTATAATATTTATTTCTGCGTAATAGTTTAGCCCTTAAGAAGAGATTCTATCAAAAATTAGATGATTTTAACTCCTCAAATACCGAATTTCGCTACAACCTTCTCTTTTATTTCTTCTGCTGAGAAACCTTTTTTGTATAACTTTGAAGCCTCAAGAGCTTCTTCTTGACATATGTTACAGCCAACTCCATGTTCATCATAGAAGCAAAACAACAAGTTCTTATGCCCTATTCTTTCACATCCGCAATAGCAAGATAATTCTTTTAAAACATCAGGAATTTCTTGGGCAATACGATAGGCTTCAGCTGTTTGACCAGAGAACCGCTCAGGCAATAAAGTCAGAAAGGATTTAGTTTCCTGCTTTAGACTGGATTTACCAGATTGTTTCTTATATTGATAACCTTCTTTCTTTATTAATACAGCTTGACCGTATCTTTCCACTACCTTATCCAAAATTATAGATTTAGTTAAGCCCTCATCCACTCGGGATTGAATAAATCGCTTCATTTCATCTGCACCCCTAAAAATTTTACAAGTGCAATCTACCAATTTCTTACCACAACTTCCGCAAGCACAATTCAACTCCTTAATAATCTCTAATGCTTCAGCTGTTAGAACTACACTTGGAATTTTAGCCTTGCTCACATCACTCATGGGTCTGGTCTCAATATTCTCTGGAGCTGTTATCCTATACCCTTTTCCAATGAAATACCCTATTATCAGTACCACAGCTAAAACTAATAGCCACATCCATGATGACATACTTTTTCTCTGAGCACTTCTCATTGTTTTTCCCTCTCATTCACAACAAGTATCTTTTTTTCTCTCTTCGCCTATATACTTCTCTGGCTCAGCGTCAAATTTTTCTTTACAAGCTTGACTGCAAAAATAATATGTTCTCTCTTGATATTTGCTCGTAGCAGCTGCCCCTTGTTCATTTACCTCCATTCCACATACTAAATCTTTAGCCATCTAAATCACCTCCTTATAAGAATAAATTCGTTAATCGTTATTCGTTAATAGTTAATCGTAGATTCAAGTATCCCGAATAACCAATATGCGAATATACGAATATATATTTTAATATGCTTTCTCTCCTCGTTCTCCGGTACGAATCCGGATTACCTCTTCCACCGGAGAAATAGTAATTATTCCATCACCTTTTCTTCCTGTATGGGCTTTTTCTTGAATCACTTTAACAATCTCTTCTACTCTTTCATCAGGGCAAACAATTTCCAATTTAACCATAGTAGTGTAGGTAGTGCCATATTCCATGGATATTTTGAAATCTTTTGGATCAATTTCTCTCCCTAAAGCTCGGATATCAATAGCAGTAAGCCGAGGAGCTTTTAGCTTTCCTAAAGCACTGATAACTTCATCAACCATAATCACTCTAACATAAGCTTTAATCAACTTCATAATTCCTCCTTTTTCAATTCTCGTTCTTTCACCCACGCAAAAACAACAGGAACAATAATCAAATTTAAAAGAGTGGCTGTTATTAAACCCCCTACGGTCGGAGTGGCAATAGGTCTCATTACTTCTGACCCTGCACCTGTGGAAAACATAACTGCGAATAAGGCGAATATTGTAGTAGCTGTAGTCATGAGTATAGGACGAACTCTTAAAAGACCTGCCTTTACCACGGTCTCTGTGACACCTATTTGTTTTCCTTCCCGTCTCCAAAGCTGGAGAAGATATTCCATTATCACTACGCCTGCTTCTACAGCAACTCCAAAAAGAGCAATATAACCTACCCAGACCGCAGTACTGAATTTAAAACCAAGGATAAACTGAAGCCATATCCCTCCAATAAAAGCAAAAGGAACAGCAAAAATAAGTATAGCAGCAGAAGATATTGATCGAAATTTAATATAAAGAAGCATAAAGATAATAAATATACATATTGGAATAACTATCATCAGCCGTTTTCGAGATTGCATCTCATATTCATATTGTCCACTCCAAGAAATATAATAACCTGAAGGTAAATCCACTTTTTCTTTCACTGTTTTTTGCGCCTGCTTGACAAAGTCAACAACACCTACTATATCTGTATCAACATCAACAAATACTCTGACATAAGGCATAGTGTTTTCTCCAGCAATTTTGGCTGGACCAGGAATTTTTTCTATCCGAGCAACTTGACTCAAAGGAATCTGAGCTCCATAAGGAGTGGGAACAAATATTCTTTCCAAGGCTTCGAAACTATCTCTTAGTTCTCTCAAATATCTTACTCTAACCGGATAGCGTTCTCTTCCCTCGACAGTCGTGGTGAGATTCATACCACCAATAGCAGTCATAATAAGATTCTGAATATCACCTACTTTGACTCCGTAACGGGCTGCTTCATTTCTATCTATATCTATTTCGATATACGGTTTATTTCCTATTCTTTCAGCATAAGGATTCCTTGCTCCAGGAATTTCTCTTAAAACATTTTCTATTTCTATAGCAATTTTTTCAATTTCTTTTAAATCTTCTCCAAAAACCTTTACCCCAATAGGAGTCTGAATTCCTGTGGCTAACATATCTATTCGATTACGAATTGGCTGAGTCCAGATATTGCTCACACCAGGAATACGCAATGCTTCATCTATCTCATTTATCAGCTTTTGCCTAGTTAATCCCTTGCGCCATTCTTTTTGGGGTTTTAATCGGATTATTGTTTCAATCATGCCAACAGGGGCTGGATCAGTAGCTGTCTCTGCTCGACCGAGTTTTCCAACAACCATATCTACTTCTGGAAAAGACTTTAAAATTAAATCCTGCTTTTTCATAACTTCCATAACTTGGGTAAGAGAAGCTCCAGGAAGAAGAACTGGCATAAATAAAAGGTCTCCTTCATTTAAAGGAGGCATAAACTCACTCTTTATTAAGGTAAGAGGATAAAAACTGAGAGCTAAAAGAAGAGCCGCAATTAATACCACTAAGACCTTATGCGAAAGGGAGAAGCGAAGAATTGGTTCGTAAACTTTCATTATTGGTTTTGTTAGGAAATTCTCTTTAGGAAGACGGAGTTTACCTCTAAGAAAGAAAAAAGTAAGCACAGGTATGATGGTTATAGAGATCAATGCCGCACTTCCCATAGCTGAGGTGGTAGTAAAGGCTAAAGGGCGAAAAAGTTTTCCCGCTTGACCTCTTAAAGTAAAAATAGTGATAAAAGCCGACATGATAATAAGCATAGAAAAGAATATTGGTGATCCTACCTCTTTAGCTGCTTCAATCACAATCTCTAAACGATTTATTTTCATATCCTTTTTAGTTGCTAAGAGTCGAGAGACATTTTCAGTCATAACAATTGCGGCATCCACCATTACCCCAATAGAAATAGCGATTCCTCCTAAGGACATAATATTAGATGGGATTTTTAAAAAATACATAATCAAAAAGCATGTGAGAATACCAATAGGAAGAATAGCGGAAATTATCAAGCTGCTTGCTATGTGGGTCAGAAATAGAAGGATAATTCCCGCTGCTATAATCACCGCTAAGATCACAGATTGACGCAGGGTGTCAGTAGCTCTATTTATCAATTGAGTTCTATCATAAAAAGGAACAATTTGGACACCCGGAGGAAGACCAGGGGTAATCTCTTCAATTTTCTTTTTTACTGCTTTAATAACTTGAAGAGGATTCTCGCCATATCTCATAAGGACAACACCACCAGTCACCTCGGCTCCTTCTTTATCCAAAGCTCCTCTTCTAAAATCAGGACCTAAAGTTACATTACCTATATTTTTGACATAGACCGGTACTCCCTGATGTGCTCCGACAACAATATTTTCTACATCCTCCACAGATTTTATAAAGCCAAGACCTCGAACAATGAATTCTGCTCCTCCTTCTTCAATAACTTTAGCTCCAACATCAATATTGCTCCTTCGCACAGCATTAAAGACATTGGCTAAGTTGACATTATAAGCTAAGAGTTTATTGGGGTCGACATCTATCTGATATTGTTTGACAAATCCACCCACACTGGCTACTTCAGAAACTCCTGAGGCAGAATTGAGCTGGTATCTGACATACCAGTCTTGAATGGAACGAAGTTCACCCAAGTCATATTCTGAATACACTAATTCTTGGCCATCCTTAGGACATTTTCCTGGTGTACTGTATCTTCTCTTAGGATGATTTGGACAATAATATCCATTTTCTACTGTGTACCAGAATATCTGCCCTAAAGCTGTAGCGTCAGGTCCTAACTCAGGAACTACTTCTTGGGGGAGTTCTTTTTGAGCTAAGTTCAATCTTTCTAAAATCCTTGTTCTTGACCAGTAAAAATCTATATCTTCCTCAAAAATAACATTTATCATTCCAAAACTAAACATTGAATTCGAGCGGATGACCTTCATTCCTGGAATGCCCATCAAACTTATTGTAAGAGGATAGACTACTTGATCCTCCACATCTTTGGGGCTTCTTCCTGGCCAGTCAACAAAAACAACTTGTTGATTTTCACCAATATCTGGAATAGCATCTACAGGTATTCTATAAAAACTCCAAATACCCCAGCCAATAATTAAAAGAAAGAATGATATAACTAAGAACCTATTTTTTAAACACCACTCAATTATTCGATTAATCATAACAAATTAACTCCTTTCAGTCGTAAATTTGAAATCCCAAACTACCAACTCTCAAATCCCAAACTCGTGAACTGTAAGCTGTAAACTGTGAACTGTAGAATCGAAGTCAACAGTTCGCGATTTACGGTTTACGAATTTAACCATCTGCTGTCTGTTCTGTTTCTTGTTTTTTCTTAAGATAAGACGAGAAGATTTCCGCTGGAGGACAGGGATCACATCCTAAACATTCGTGCATCTTTTGTTTATTGACTAACATGTTTTTAATTATTTCCCTTATTTCAGCTCCTCCGTCTATCCCAAGTTGAGTTAAGGCTCCCTGGAGACATTCACATGTCCTGCATTCTTCTATCTCATGCCATTTTCTTAATTTATCTATTATTTCCTTAATCATTTTCCCATTTCTATCTGCCATCTTACATCTGCTATCTATTATTAGTTAGTGCTGATGAGTAGGTTTCTTCTTTTCTCCTTTTTCTTCAGCTTCTATAGCGCCTCCATAGACAGCTTCTGCTCCTCCTGTGATTTGGCTTTGAGAATCAATTAGAAAATTAGCCCGACTAACTACTATATCTCCTTCAGAAAGCCCTTCTAAAACCAGATAGAATTTCTCTTTCTTACCATTCACTATAGCTATTGCTTCTGGACCGACTTTAACTTCTTTGCCAATATAAATGCCTTCACCCTTGTCTATATAGACCATTTTTCTTGTTCCAGTATCTAAAACAGCATCCTTAAGTACTGCTAAAATCTTGTCTTGAGGAGGAGATTTCTTCTTGACTAAATACATGCCGCAGATAGGGCATTCTCCTGGCTTATCAGAAATAATCTCTGGATGCATAGGACAAGTATATTTAGATTTTAGATTTTGGATTTTAGATTTTGGCATGATAGGAATTTTTATTAAAGCATTGACATACATTCCTGGCTTTAATTTCAACTGTGGATTAGGAACATCTACCCTGATTTTAACAGAACGGGTTTTTTGATTTAAAAAAGGGTTAATAAAAGAAATTGTTCCTTCAAAAACTTCTCCTGGATAAGTAGGAGTAGTTATTTCTACTTTCTGACCTACTTTAATCCATGACATCTCATATTCATAAATATCAGCCAACATCCAAAGATTAGAAAGATCAGCTATTTTATATAAATTCTCTCCTTCTTTGACATACTTTCCCTCAAGAGCATTCTTATGAATTACAGTACCACCTATTGGAGCATAAATAGTCATATGTGTTTCTGCTTTTTTCCTTTTTTCTAATTCTTTTATCTGGTTTTCATTAATTCCCCAGAGTAAAAGACGTTTTTTTGAAGCCTCAACTAAAGATTGTGCTCCTTCTATTGTTTCTTTTACATTGCTCTCTTTTACCTTTTGTAAAGTCTCTAAAGCTAAAAGATATTCATCCTGAGTTGTGACAAGATTCGGACTATAAATCCAAACTAACGGCTCTTCCTTCTTTACTTCAACTCCAGTAAAATCAACAAATAGTTTATCGATTCGCCCAGATATCCAGGCAGCGACATAGGCCACTTTTCTCTCGTCATAATCCATCTGACCGACAGTATTAATTTCTTTAAATAAAGAGTGGTAAGTTACTTCCGCTGTTCTTACTTTGGCTAAAGCTTGAGCTCTTGGGCTTAATTTAAGTTGAGTTACTACCCCTTCCTCTTCAGATATTTCTGCTCCTTCGTATACTGGGACTAAATCCATATTACAAATAGGACATTTAGTGTTTCCTTTTTCATAATCCTCAGGACTTACTCTGACTGAAGGATGCATTCCACAGGTCCAATATAAAATTTTCTTTTCTTTTTCCACTTTTTGAGGGGCAGATGTATCAGAAACCGGTTCCCCTTTCTTACAAGAAAAGAAAATAATAATAACTAAAAAAATCAAACCTATTATTGAAAAGATTTTAAACTTCTTTTTAATATTCATTCTAACCTCCAATCTTTTAGAAATTTGAAATTGGAAATTTGAAATTGGAAATTTGAAATTACTCAGTCAGATTCACAATTCTAATTTCCATTTTCCATTTTCCATTTTACAGTTTACAATTTACGAATTAAATCTGTTCCTACTACTCGTTCTAATTGAGCTAAGCTCTTTTCAAAATCAGCCATAGATTTAAAGTAGCCTATTTTTATATGAAGTAGCATTCTTTCACTATCTAATAAATTAAGAAAATCAACTTTGCCCGTTAGGTAACCCGCCTCGGATGCCTTAAAAGACTGCTCTGCCTGAGGCAAAAGAGAATATTTATAAAGTTTAACCACCTCTTCAGCTGTTTTTACTTCAAAATACAACTCATTTACCTGAGATAAGGTGTTATTTTCTATGTCTTTATAATTTCTCTCACTGGCTTTTAAATTATTTATTGCTTCCTCCTCCCCAGCGTGTAATTTTTTTCGCCAGATAGGGATATTTATTCCTATTGAGCCCATCCAAGAATCACTTCCATCTTCTGGGTTCATTGTTGTTCCCCCTCCAATATCAACATAACTAAACATTAGAGCGAAATCTGGATAGTAGTTTTTTTTGGCTAATTTTATTGCAGCTTTATTCTTTTCTATTAGAAAAAATACGCTTCTAAGTTCAGGTCTATTCTCCTTAGCCATTTTATACAATTCTTCTAAGGTATAATTAAATTTAGAAATTTCAAAATCTTCTGGCTCACCTATGAATGAGTCTGCCGGTCGATTAAGAAGAGCATTTAAATTAGCTTTAATAGCTTTTTTTTGTTGGTTGAGTAATAATAACTTATCTATTATTTTGGAAATCTCTACCTGAGCTTTTAAAACATCTTGTTGAGACGCAGTTCCTGTTTCATATTTTTTTTCTGCTATTTTTTCCAGTCTTTGAAGCACTTCTTTCTCTTTCTGTGTAATTTCTATTGATTTGTTAATCCAGTAAAGATCATAATATGCTTTTTTTACTTTTAAAATTATATCCTTTTTGACAGCTTTATATTGTTCTTCAAGTGAATTTGCTTGTTTTTGAGTAATCTGGCCTTTCAAAGAGAGTTTTCCGAAAAATGGAAATTTCTGGGAAATAGAAATCTTATTTCTTTGAGGACCTAATTTTGTCTCTATGCTGCGGCCGAAGTGAGTATAACTAATCATTGGATCAGGGAGGGAACGAGCCTGAGGAATTATTTCTTTAGTTGCTTGCCATCTTTTTTCAGCTGCCTGGATTTGAGGATTATTTTCAAGAGCAATTTTTATAAATTCATCTAATTTAACAATCTTTTCTCTTTGAGGACTTCTTTGGTGGGAAGAGATTCCAAGGCTCTTATTTTTGGGATAGACAACTGAAGGAAAAAAGAAAATGAGTAACACAGGAAATAAAAGAAATAATTTCTTTTTCATTAGTGACTCCCTATTAATTCTACATATTGTAGAATCATTGGATTAAAAAAATTTTCTCTATTTTTTGTCATTTTTCATTTCACAACAGAGATGAACATAAGGCTTATTTATAGATCCACCGGAACAAGGACAATCACTTGGATTGGCATAAAAATAAGGTGTAAAGAATAGATTAAAAATCAAAATTAAAATTGCCAAACTTTGAATCCCTTTTTTCCAAGGAAAAGAAGAAGAAAATTCTTGACCATAGATTAATCTTTTTACTCTTTGTTCCAGATTTCTTCTTCCTTCAAGAGATAAAACTGAAGAATAGACTTGTTTATTACTTTTAGCTACTTTAATCAGAGCACTGGCTAAATGAAGAGAATGAACAGAGAATAAAGCCTTATCATCAGCTTTTTTTTCTTGAGCATCAATTATATAATTCTTTAAATATTTACTAATAGGTAAAAAGAATAAGAAATCAGTCATAAAGTTTAGAACGAATCTCTTTAAAGGGTCTTTTTTTTGACAATGAGACATCTCGTGAGTAATGACCGCTTTAAATTCTTCCTGAGTTAAAAATTTTATGAGACCTGTAGATAAATAAATCTTTGGTTGAAATAAACCCGCTGTAAAAGCCCACCCTAATGAATTATTCTCAAAAACTTTTAATTTAGAGAAAACTATTCTTCTATTCTCAATTTTTCCCAATTTATTTAAATTATCAAACTTATTTAAATCAATCATAGTCAAACTTTTTATTAATTTCCTTTCTTTAAGAAGAATTATTACTTGATTTAAAAAAGCATAAATGAAAAGAATAATAAAGATGATAATAAGAATTCCTGGGATAGAATTTATCAAGGTAAACAGAATGTCTTGACAGGAATAAATTGCGTTAGAGCAACTTCGAGCAATATTATTAAAGGAGTTTTCGAAGATCTTATAAAAACTACCACTTAAAACCAAGAATAAAATTATAAAATTGGAATACCAAAAAATTCTCTGATTGTGTAGACCTTTTTTCATTTTCCCTTTAGCTCTCTTTTCTTCCTGTTAATAATAGAAGAAAGTAGATCCAGCCTCTGAGGATCAAATTCAGATAGAATTTCTACAAAAGAGGAAAAAGTGGCTCTTTCTGAAAGATCAAAAACTCCCCGCAATATTTGTTGAGAAATATAATCAGTGAATTCATTTTTATTAAAAGCTGCCCGATAAGAATAAACCTCTCCTTTTTTATCCTTAATTACTAAGCCTTTTTTAACTAATCTATCAAGCACTGTTAAGACAGTGGTATAGGCTATTTTCTTTTCCTGAGAAATCTTTTCAAAAATTTCTCTACCAGTAACTTCTTTTTCTTGCCATAAAACAAGTAGAATTTTTTCCTCTAATTTACCTAACAATTGATTAAATCCTTTTTTCTCGGGTTTAAAAGAGAATTTAATTATTCTTTTCATTTTTGAATTATAAATTTTATACTACATACTGTAGAATGTCAAGATTTTTTTTAAAATTTTCAAAAAAATTTTAAAATGTAGTTACAATGCAAAAGAAAACAATCTTATTTTGTATAATCACAGGTTTGACTCTTAATCTGAGTTAAAACTTCCTGGTGTTTTGGACAAAATTCATATTCACTTTTGAGTTGAGCCCAAATAACCTCTTCTTGCCAATGGGCATTATATAATCGACAGCTCTTATCTTGACAAAAGGGCTCTCCAAACAAATGAAAAAATATAGCTTGCATAACATATCCCTTCATTACTTCTGTTAAATAAGGATCATCGTAATCAATAAATCTTCCTTTAAATTCTTCTTTTAAAATAAAAGGATCGATTCCCATTTGTTTCTTTAAGTAAAACTCCCTCGGCTTAGCAGGAGCTTCTACAATACCAGTAGTAGAAATAAGAGAAGGAAAGCCGAAAACAATTACCCGGGCATGGTAACGCAGGTCTTTCTCATCCCAGGTGGCAAAAAGCTGATTAGTAAACACTATATGGCAATAGGATAAATTTGCTTCATCTTCAGGAATTATTTTCGAGAAAATTAAAATTAAATTAAAACCATTGTAAATATTTCCTAATGGCTTATGACAACCATTTAAAAGATATTTTTTCTCGTAATTAATTTCTATGTCTAAGGGATTCCTTACTTCCTCTTTGCGGTAAGGGTCCAAAATCCTACTCTTAGCTATTTCTTTAGCCAAAGTCTCTATAGCTATTTCTCTTTCTCGAGAGGACATTTTAGCCAAACAATAGACTAAAAAATCTTCTCTTATTTCAATTTCAATTTTTCCTAATTTATCGCTGAGATATTCAGCAATCTGATGAAGATCTAAAAAATTAGTTTTTATTCCATTATAAAGACAAATATTTTTGAGCAATTTCAGCTCCTCTTTTCCCAGAAAGAAGCATGGCTCCAAAAGTAGGCCCCATTCGAGGCAGGCCAAAAGTAGTCGACACTGCCATACCAATAACAATCAAACCAGGATGGACTTCACCTGTATATTCCACTACTAAATCTTCTGATCTTTCTACCCACATAGCTCCAAACCCAGAAGTTTTAACTATTCCCCGTTCTTCCAGTTTTCTCACCACACAGGCATCATGACCTGTTGCATCTATTACTACTTTTGACTCAAGAGCTATTGGATCTACACAAGTAATCTCCCGAGGAAGAGCTCTTACGGGTGTCCAATTAACTACTACTCCAGCAACTCTATTTTCTTCTCTTAAAACAACATCATCAAATATAGTCATATTGGCAAATTTCACTCCTGCATCACAAGCAGAAGCAATGAGTTTGGAACAAGCATGAGGTCCATCAGCAACATACAACCCCTTTGTTACCTCGCTAAATGGAACTCCGAGTTCTTTAAGTACCTCTTGAGCTGGCTCCCTTATTGTTACCTTATTCATTAAGTAACCTCCAATCCAAAAACCTCCTCCGAGGTAATTATTTCTCTCAACAATTAAAACTTTAAATCCCTGTTTAGCTAATTCTCGACCAGCCATTAATCCACTTGGGCCTCCCCCAACAACAAGACAATCGCTTTCCACATATTCAGAAAACTGCTTAGCAAATTCATTCACAATTGCTCGAGTAACTTCTTTCTCTCCTACTAAGCTAAAAATTTTTTTCTTTCCCATCTCGAACCTCCTTTCTGGTCAATACTAACCAGTAACTATAAATTTATTTGAGAGTTATGTGCCTATATATTTAGCATAAAGACTTCTCGCCACCGCTGTATCAGTGGTTCCTTTGATAATAACTCGGGCATTAGGAAACACTATTATCTCATACTTATCTATTTTGAAAGACAAAAGAAATTCATTGTATTTTACCTTACCTAATCGACTCCACTTATTTTTAAGATCTTCAAAAGAAAGAAGAAGCTCTTTTTTGGGAACAATCTGAACAGCATTCCTTCCACATAAGGTAGCCGCCCAAGCTATCTCTTCAGCTTCTAAGGTCTTAAATTCTTTTTTAACACAGGTAAGACAATTCGGCTGTCTTTTCACTTCAATTCTTTCAAAAGAGTTTGTCCAGACATCAAAGTAGATTAATTCCTGATTTATATTCTCTTTGTGTACAATAATTTTTAAAGCCTCAGTAGCCTGAAGAGAGGCAATAATACTGGGAATAGTATTCAAAACTCCTACTGTGTCACAAGTGGGCAAGGTGCCTGGAGCAGGAATCTGGTCTATAATGCATCTCAAGCAAGGTGTCTTCTCAGGAATTATATTCATCGTTGCACCAGTAGACCCTACTACAGCTCCATATATCCAGGGAATACCATTCTTAATGCAGGCATCATTGATTAAAAAGCGAGTCTCAAGATTGTCTGTTCCATCTAAGACCAAGTCTACCCCTTTAATTATTTCCTCAACATTTCTGGGATTAACATCACAGACTTTTGCTTCTATCTCTACTTGAGAATTAATTTTTTCTAATTTCTTTTTAGCTGCTATTGCTTTAGGAAGCTTCTGTTTAACATCTTCTTCGTTGAATAAAACCTGACATTGTAAGTTATTCAATTCTACAAAGTCTCGATCAACAATTGTTATCTTCCCTATCCCTGCCCGAGTAAGATTATTAGCTACTACACTGCCTAAGGCACCACACCCAATAATCACAACATTAGCCTGAAAAATTTTTCTTTGTCCTTGCTCTCTAATCTCAGTGAAGAGAACTTGCCGGGAATACCGATCGTCTTTCATTTTTTATTCTCTAACAATTTCTTTTACTTTATTTATAGCTCCTCTCATCCTCTTGCAACCTGGAATTAATATTAACTCAGCGCCAAAGGACTTAAGAAGAGTCCTTCTTTCGAGACTCATTGTCTGGCATAGTCAAAACCAATCAATAACCTTTCTTTTCTAAAGCTTGAGAATCTCTTGGTGTGGCGCCTTGGGACTTTAATATATCATTTATTTTATTTTTTTTCAAAAAGTACTTTTTGGGAGTTCTTTTAAATTTTTTCTTTTTTGGATTAAATTTTCTATATCAACATTCTTTTGTTTGAAATATTCTTTAATTAAATTTTTTATCACGCTTTCTTGTTTTTTGGCTACATATTCCAGGGTTTTATCTTCATCTTGTTTAACCGGTATTCCAAATAAATTTCTCTTCCAATGGATCAACCAGCCAGAAAAACACATTGGTTGAGTTCTAAAGAAAACATCTTTGGTCATCATTCCTTTTATTCCTTTTCCTCGATCTAAACTTAAATAATCTATTTCAAAACCAAGTTTTCTCAATTTCTTCCTTCTCTCCTCTCGAGTACCGAATTCATAAACTGGGGTCAGAAAATCGACATAATATTGAGAAACAAATTCTTTTAATCGGTTGACCACCTTAGGAAAATTTTCAGCAGTGCCAACTAATTGCTCTTCTCCTGGGACCTGTTCCCTACTCGAACCATCAGCAATACCGGAAAGATTATTTTCCAAAGCATAGATTAATGCTCCAGTATTCATTGACAGTCGACAGGCAACACACCAAACCACCTCTATCCCGTAATATTTGTAATCTTTCAAAATTGTTTTTATTGAAACATTCTTCAAGATTTTTTTAATATCTATAATCTTATTAATGTATTTCTCATCACCATAAATTTTTTTTAGTCTTTCTATATTTGACTTATTATTTTCCAAGCCAAATTCCAAATACCCTTTATCAAAAGTAATTAAATGGACTTTATCAAATTTCTCCTGTAAGAGCACGGCGGTTAAAAGAGAATCAATACCTCCGGAAAACATTACAGCCACTTCATTTTTTATCTCTTCCATCCTATCCTCTCAAAATAATCCTTCTCTCTTAATTATTTATTACAATTGAAAATTTATCAACAATTATCATTGTTTTTAAATTATTTTAAGCTACTCTTCTTTAATTATGGGCTTAACATTTATTTTTTTATTAAATTTACTTTTTATTTTTTTCACACAACAACCTCCTTGATAAAACCACAGAAAAATAAGCCCTCCAATAAGTAAAGAAAAAAAGCCCAATACGCTGGCAATAACAATTAAGAATGTTTTCATGTTGGTTCTTTCCTCCTTTCTACTATTTCTATCGAGACAGTAAATTTAATAACATAATTTATAGAGTGTGTCAATTTTTGTAATTTTATAAAAATATTATAAAATCTGAATACATTTGTTTGCTCTTATTTGCATAGGGAAATAATTTATGTTAAAATTAATCCAAAAAAGAGGAGTAAATAAATGTCAGGGCATTCAAAATGGCACTCGATTAAACATAAAAAAGCAGCTCAGGATGCCAAAAAAGGGAAAATTTTCACTAAAATAATTCGGGAAATAAGTGTCGCTGCTCGATTAGGTGGAGGAGACCCGAATGCTAATTCGCGTCTCAGAAAAGCAATTGCTGAGGCTAAAAATGTTAATATGCCTGCTGAAAATATAAAAAGAGCAATTATGAAGGGCACAGGAGAGTTGGAAGGGACCCAATACGAGGAAGTGTTCTATGAGGGATATGGACCAGGCGGCGTGGCTATTTATGTCGAAGCAATGACTGATAATAAAAACAGAACAGTAGCTGAACTACGCCATATATTCTCAAAATATGGAGGCCATTTAGGAGAACCTGGGTGTGTATCTTGGATGTTCACCCGAAAAGGCTATATTGTGGTCGAAAAAAATAACATCTCAGAAGAAACTATTTTAGAAATCATTCTGGAAAGTGGAGCTGAAGATATGCGAGACGATGGAAGCAACTGGGAAATTTTCACTTCACCTGAAAATTTTGAGCCAGTAGTTGGGGCCTTAGGAAAAAACAACATTAATATCTCTACTTCAAGTCTGGCTTATGTGCCTCAAAATTACATAAAGCTCCAAGGTAAACAGGCTCAACAATTATTAAAGCTAATGGAAATTTTAGAAGACCATGATGACGTCCAAAATGTCTGGGCCAATTTTGATATTGATGAAGAAGAAATCTCCAGATTCAGCGCGGAGAAATGATTGATTAAAATTGAAGAAGAAATTTAGAAAAAGTATATGAAAGTAATTGGGATTGACCCAGGCACTAAAGCAACCGGATTCGGTGTTATTGAATCAATTGACAACCATTACCGAGTTTTGGGTTATGGTGTTATTCACCCTGCTCCAAAATTATCTTTGGCTAATAAATTAAAAGAGATCAAACAAAAGTTAGAAGAATTAATAATCGAATTTTCCCCGGATGCAGCTGCTGTTGAAAATCTTTTTTACGCTCAAAATGTTAAAACAGCAATTATATTAGGAGGAGTAAGGGGAGTAGTCCTATCAGTCTTAGCTTCTCATCAGTGTCCAATTTTCGAATATACTCCTCTCGAGGTGAAAAAGGCAATCACAGGATATGGACGAGCTGAAAAGAATCAGGTAAATAAAATGATTCAATCTTTAGTAAAGATTAATGATCCAACAATAGAAAAAGACGCCTCTGACGCTTTAGCTGTTGCCATCTGTCATTTAAACTCCATCAATTTTAAACAAAAACTCAATCATATAAAGTCATCAAAGGCAAATCAAAAATGATTTCTTTTTTAAAAGGTATTTTATTAGATAAAACTCCTAATGAAGTAGTAATTGATGTAGGAGGCGTTGGCTATCAAGTTTATATTCCTCTCTCTACCTACTCTAAAATAGGAAACTCCTCTGAACCAGTAAAACTTTTTATTTATACCCATTTAAGAGAAGACAGCCTTTCTCTTTTTGGCTTTTCTACCAAAAAAGAAAAAGAAATTTTTGTTAAATTAATTTCTATTAGTGGAATTGGGCCAAGACTGGCAATTAACATACTATCGGGAATAGGACCTGATGAATTAAAAGAAGCAGTAAGAAATAACGACTTAGACCGATTATCCTCAATTCCTGGTATCGGAAAAAAAACAGCGTTAAGGATCGCACTTGAACTTCAAGAAAAATTTGAAGAAAAAGAAAAAATTTTAGTCTCTCCTGAATTGAAAGAAAGGGAAGAAATAATCTCAGCCCTAATGAATCTTGGGTTTAAAAGAAAAGAAGTACAAAAAGTAGTTGATGAAACAATAAAGACTTTTTCTTTAAAAACAGGATTTGAGAAACTTTTCCAAGAAAGTCTAAAAAGAATGGCTAAAGTATAAATAAATTATGAGTTTTGAGTTTTGAATTATGAGTTATGAATAGAGAAGCTCGAGACAAGATGCAAAATGAATATAAGAGGCAAGGACCACGAAATAGAAAATACAATTCTTCCCTGTTTCTGGCTTCTTGCTTGTATTTAAAGGTTATAAGATGACAAAAGTTGCTACTCCAATAAGAACTGAGGAAGATTTACAATTCGAAGATAGTCTTCGACCACAATCCTTGAGTGAATTTGTCGGGCAGGAAAATATAAAAAACAATTTAAAAATTTTTATTGAAGCAACTAAAAAAAGAAATGAACAGCTTGATCATGTTCTTCTTTATGGCCCACCTGGCCTTGGCAAGACTACCTTAGCTTATTTGATTGCCAAAGAATTAGGTGTTCCGATTAAAACCACTTCTGGGCCAGTGATAGAAAGAACAGGTGATTTAGCCGCAATTCTTTCCAACCTTCAAGATAAAGAAATCCTTTTTATTGATGAGATCCATCGACTCCATCCTGCAGTGGAAGAGATTCTTTATCCGGCTATGGAAGAATTTAAATTAGATATTATCGTTGGTCAGGGGCCAAGTGCTCGCACATTAAAATTAGCTTTGATAAGATTTACTCTGGTGGGAGCAACTACTCGAGCAGGAATGATCACACCTCCTCTCAGAGGTAGATTTGGAATTATTCACCGAATAGACTTTTACTCCAAGGAAGAACTAAAATCAATTATTAAAAGATCAGCTTCAATTTTAAAAGTTAAGATAGATAATGAGGGAGCAGAACAAATCGCTCTTCGCTCCAGAGGAACTCCCAGGGTAGCTAACAGGCTATTAAGAAGAGTCAGAGATTATGCTCAGGTTAAAGCAGATGGCAAAATAACTCAAAAAGTGGCTGCCGATGCTTTAGATATGCTAGAGGTTGATTCATTTGGCTTTGATGAAGTAGATAGAAAAATTCTTTTAACTATTATTGAGAAATTTAATGGCGGTCCAGTAGGAATAAATACCATTGCTGTTGCCATTAACGAAGAAAAAGAAACCATAGAATCAATATACGAGCCTTTTTTAATCCAGACAGGCTTTTTAGACCGTACTCCTCGAGGAAGAAAAGTCACTCAAAAAGCTTACCAACATCTCGGGATTTCTTCCAAGTCTTCCCAGGAAGAGCTATTTTAATTATTACTCTTGGAAAAATGGAAATTTCCCTTTTTGATTATTTTTTACCTAAAGAACTAATTGCTCAATTTCCATTAAAAAATCGAGCGCAGTCAAAATTAATGGTTGTTATCAGAAAGGAGCAAAAAATTTATCATTCCTGGTTCAGAAAATTTCCTCAATATTTAAAGAAGAATGACTTATTAGTAGTAAACAACTCGAAAGTTATTCCTGCCAAATTAATTGGTTCAATTAATGGTTCATTAATTACCTGTCTGTTAGTCAAAGAAATAAAGGATGGAGTATGGGAAATTCTTACTAAACCAGCCAGAAAGGTCAAAATAGGAAGTAAAATAATATTTAATAATTTTTTAGAAGGGGAAATTATTGATACTAAACCATGGGGAAAACGAATAATTAACTTTTGGGAAAAAAATCAAGAAATATTGAAAAAAATAAAAAAAATAGGCTATGCTCCTTTACCTCCCTATATTAAGAGAACCCTCGAAGAAAGAAACTATAAAGAAGTAGACTTAAAGCGATATCAAACAGTGTATGCTAAAAAAAATGGTTCAATTGCTGCCCCCACAGCTGGATTACATTTCACTTCTGAAATCTTAAGAGAAATAAAAGAAAAAGGAATTGAAATTTTAGAAATCACTCTCCATATTGGAGAAGCAACATTTCAACCAATTAGAGTTAATGAAGTAGAAAAGCATAAAATGGAGGAAGAAAAATATCATATAAGCCCAGCTGTAGCTCATAAAATTAATCAAGCTAAAAAAGATAGCAGAAGAATTGTGGCTGTTGGCACTACTACGGTCAGAACATTAGAAAGTGCTTACCAGAATGGTAAAATTCAATCAGGTTTTTTCCCTACTAATTTATTTATTTATCCAGGTTATAATTTCAAAGTAGTGGATGCTCTTTTAACTAACTTTCATCTTCCTAAATCAACACTATTAATGTTAGTCTCTGCTTTTGCCTCTTGGAATAATCAAATAAATGGAGTAACTCTGATAAAGAAAGCTTATCAGGAAGCAATTAATAATAAATATAGATTTTATAGCTACGGAGACTGCATGTTAATCCAATGAAGCAGAAAGTAAAAAGTGTTAATAATTCTCTAACTTAAAAATTTTTTGACTTTTTTCGACTAAATTGCTAATTTGATATTTACTTAATTTATTATTTCTTAAAAAGAAAAAGGAGGTAATTTTGCTAAAGGTAAATAAAGAGACTGAATTGAATGTTATCACGCTCAACGAAACAGGAGTTGCTGGACGAGTGTTAGGGACACTTGCCAATGCTGGGATAAACCTCAAAGCATTATGTGCCTACACTATAAAAGACAAAGGATGTTTTCTCCTTGTCACCAGTGACAACAAAAAGGCTAAACGGGCATTGGAAGCAGCGGGTTTTAAAGTAGACATCAATGAAGTAATTACTGTCCAAGTGAGAGATCGAATAGGAGCTGGAGCTGAAATTGGTGTTCTCCTCGGAAATGCAATAATTGATATTGAATATTGCTATGGAAGTTCCTCTGGTCAGGGTGAAGTTTTACTTGTCTTTAAAACGAGTGATAATCAGAAAGCGTTTGAAGTTTTAAGCTAAAAAATTTAAAAAAAATTCACTTCCTTTTAAGTTAAATTCATTTCACTATTTTAATTAACTCCTTATGAACAAAAAAACATAGC
>JBHIEE010000006.1:0-48303 GCA_046760445.1 Candidatus Aminicenantia bacterium | reverse complement strand
CTTACCGTTAATGAGGCTCGCCCTCGCTCCGAAGGCCGTCGAGGAGGTGGTGGACGGCGCTCCTGGTGATCAGTCCTCAGACATAACAGATTCATAACAGAACTTCGCCTAATACGGGAGGCTGCCGAAAAACTAAAAATTTCAATGATCAAATTTCTTTTTCTCGATCTTTTGAGCTTAGGTATTTTAATTCCTTAATCCGTAAGTCCTGACCTATTTACGAATTACGAATTACGATTTACGAAATTGGTGGCTGGGCTTAGTGAACAATCTTAGAACTTTTTTCTTACAATTAACTGAACTACCCGAACACTTATCTTCTTTAATCACTTATAGCCATCAAGTCCTATTTTGAAAACACAAGATTTTCTATTTCTGGTTTTTAGCCTGAGTCACTTAACCTGAGCCAAATTGGATCAATCTCTCCACATATTGTTCACACGGAATTTAAAAGTGAATCTATTTAAGAAAGTGTCTGATTTTTTGATTGACATAATCTATTTAATAGCTCAATTATTTAGCGAAAAAGGTCAAGGGAAAAATTAAAATTGTCTATTTAAGGCCCCTTCTCTTTAACAGAGGCTCAACCTTAGGTTCAGCTCCTCTGAAGCGTTTGTAAAGGGTCATCGGGTCTTCCGTGCCACCAGCTTCAAGAATGTTCCTTCTAAAGGCCTGGGCTGTCTTTTGGTCAAAAAGGTTTGTTTCTTTAAATGTCTGGAAAGCATCGGCATCAAGCACCTCAGCCCATATATAGCTGTAATATCCTGAAGAATACCCGCCGCTGAAAATATGTCTGAAATATGGGCTTCTGTATCTGACAATAATTTCAGGAAGCAGGCCTATCTTATTCATTGATGCTGTTTCAAACTTTTCTACGTGCAATTCTTCGGCTTCTGTAAGTGTATGCCAATCCATATCCAGGAAGGAGGCTGCCAGGTATTCAACGGTGGCAAAGCCCTGGTTAAAATGACTGGCCTTTTTCAGTTTATCAATCAGTTCCTGAGGAATAACTTCTCCGGTTTTATAGTGTTTTGCGTACACCTTAAGAACTTCTGGTTCGAACGCCCAGTTTTCCATAATTTGTGAAGGTAATTCCACAAAATCTCTGGGTACGGCAGTTCCTGAGAGCCTGTTATAGGTACAATTGGAAAGAAGCCCGTGAAGTGCATGTCCAAATTCGTGGAATAAAGTTGATACTTCCTCAGAGCTGAGCAAGGCTGGTCTGTCGCCAGTTGGTTTGGAAAAGTTGCCATTATTGGTGATGACAGGATGAATTTCCTTTCCGCCCAGTCTTGATTGTTTTCTGAAACTGTTCATCCAGGCGCCGCCCCTTTTGCTGGCTCTTGGGAAATAATCCGTATAAAGGATTCCGATATGTGAGCCGTCGGCTTCTTTGACTTCAAACACCTTCACATCTTGGTGGTACTTGGGGATGTCGGTTCTTTCAATAAATTGAATGCCATAAAGTTTGTTGGCCACATAAAAGGCGCCATTCCTGACATTTTCTAGCTTAAAGTACGGCCTTATCATTTCTTCATCAAGGTCATACTTGACTTTTTTCAGCTTTTCGGCATAGTACCACCAGTCCCAGGGTTGCAGTTTGAAGTCTTTGCCTTCTTTATAAATCATCTCCTGAAGTTCTTTGGCTTCTTTTTTGGCCATCTTCAAAGCCGGCTGCCAGAGCCGTTCAAGTAAGTTGTATACATTCTCGGGTTTCTTAGCCATATTCATTTCAAGCACAAAATCGGCGTGGGTTTTATAGCCTAATAGATTTGCCCTTTTCACCCGAAGGACTACAATTCGGGATACAATAGCTTTGTTGTCCAGCTCATCATTATTGTTACCGCGGTTGATGTAAGCCTTAAAGATTTTTTCCCTGAGGTCGCGTTTTTCAGAATACCGGAGGAAAGGAATCATGCTGGGTTTATGAAGGGTGAATACCCATTTGCCTTCGTGTCCCCTTTCTTTGGCGGCTTCTGCGGCTGCAGTTATGACCGACTGCGGCAACCCGGCCAGATCTTCTTCATTTTCAATGATCAATTCGAAGCGATTGTTTTCTTTCAAAACATTCTCTCCAAATTTCACTGAAAGAAGAGATAATTCCTGATTAATTTCTCTCAGTTTGGCTTTCTTTTCCTCATCCAAGTTTGCACCGCCCCTTACAAAGTCTTTGTAATATTTTTCAAGGAGCATGTTTTGTTCTGTGGTGAGGTTTAGCTTGTCTTTCTGGTTATAAACCGCTTTGACTCTTTGAAATAATTTTTCATTTAACAGGATATCGTCCTCATGCTTAGATCTCAGAGGAGCAACTTCTTTTGCGATTTCCTGCATACGGTCGTTGGTCATTGACCCGTTGAGAATATCAAAAACATTACTGGCTTTCCTTAATAAAGCCCCGCTGTTTTCCAGAGCCTCAATTGTGTTTTCAAAAGTCGGGGCCTCGGGGTTATTGACAATCGCTTCAATTTCCTGTTGCTGCTGTTTCATCCCTTCTTTAAAGGCCGGCAGATAATGTTCCTCCTTTATTTCACCAAACGGAGGAACTTGAAAGGGTGTATTGAACTCCCTGAAAAAAGGATTCTCCCCTTGTTTTGAGGAGCCCAAGAATAAAAAGCCTACAATAATAACTAAGAAAAAAGTCTTCTTCATTTTTGTTCACTCCTTTTTATTGGTGTAGATTTGCTTTTTGATACCAAAACAATAATGCTAATAATAGGAAAAAAACTGGAGAAATAAAACATAGTTTATTATTATAATATAAATTGATTTAATTTGTATAAAGGAAAAAATGAATTATCAGTAATTCATAGCTCGGGTGATATTGCATATTTTTGACAAAGGTCAGGTCATGAGCCGCTATTACGCTCCTTATGCCAATGCACATAGAGTAAAGAAGCGAAAGTCAGAGCAAATCATCTCCCAATTATAGAAGAAGATGGACGATCTGGGCTTCATAAATGCTGGGGTGGGAGGATTCGAACCTCCGAATGGCGGATCCAAAGTCCGCTGCCTTACCGCTTGGCTACACCCCAGTGAAAAATCAAAATTTAAAAATCAAAAATCAAAATGACAATGTAAAATTTAAAAATTTCCAATTTCAGCCCCGTATTTTGCTCTGGATATGGTAGAAACAATTTTACGCTTTAAATTCTGGTTTTTAAATTCTGCTAAAGCTTGTTGGGCTTTGTTTTTATCCTTAAATAGTCCATACACTGAAGAACCCGTTCCACTCACCAATGCCAGTTCAGCTTCTCCATCCCGAAGAATTTGTTTTATTTTTTTGAGCTCAGGATAAAGATTAAATATTATTTCTTCTAAATCATTTTCCAAAGACCGATAGATTCTTTCTTTTAAGAACTTATTAATTTTACTTTCTTTAAATTTTGAAGTCAAGGTAGCCTCGCTCCAGTGACTATATATTTCCTTGGTAGAGATAGAAAAATCAGGAAGAACAAGTAAAACCCAGAAAGAATTTTCTTCGATTAAAGGATGTATTTCGTCTCCACGCTCAAGTCCTAAGGCTAATCCGCCATAAAAGAAATAAGGGATATCAGCTCCTAATTGTTCGGCTAAGTTCATTAAATCCCATTTGCTTAAATTCAAGTTCCAGATTTTGTTCAAGGCTAAAAAAGTTAGAGCAGCATTGCTGCTTCCTCCGGCTAATCCTTTCCCTGGGGGAATTTGTTTCTTGACCTTTATTTCAATTCCTCTATCTATGTGGCAGTGGTTTTTTAATAGTGAAGCAGCTTTAAAAATTAAATTATTTTCATTCCAGGGAATCGAATTATCATTTCCAAATAATATAATTTTATTCCCGTCTATTTCTGTAAATTCTAATACATCATAGAAATCTATAGATTGGAAAAGTGTTCTAATTTCATGATAATTATCTTCTCTTTTTCTTAGAATTTCTAATCCAAGATTGATCTTGGCAAATGATTTAACTTTCATTTTCTAAGATTTTAGCTATTTCTTCCCAAGTTTTTTGCTGATAGTTTTTGAGAAAGGAAAGAGAAAATACATTTGCTTTAACTGGTTGATTAAAATTTATGTTTAATATTTTTATCTTTCCATGACCAGTCTCACTGAAAAACTCAATTTTTCTTGGAAGAGGAGAATCCCTGAAAAACTCTTCCACTCGGAAAAGGAGTCCATTTCTTCTTCCTTGAATAATTCTTTGTTGTTTGTCTTTTATCAGATGCCATTTCTTTTTTTCTAATACTGAATTTCCTTCCATCAAACTTTGACTTGTCCATCGCCCAGTCAATAAGGCAGTGATTTCCGAAATATTTAATTCAAATCCAATCGATTTTTCTAAAATTTCTTCAGTTAATCCAGACCAATAGACTTTAGACCGAGGAACAAGCAAGTAGGCTTTTTCTTGGCTGATTAATATCTGGAACATAGAATTACCTAAGACACCGAGGACATCGATCCTGCCTTTATCAGGAGAAAACAGGAAAGAAATTTTAGATTTCAGGATTCTATGAGAATCGTTTACTCTTATTCGAGCGTACCCTTCGAAGTTGTTAATCTGGGAGACCATTACTACTCTTGGAGGAGGAAGACATTCTGTGATAAGAGTTAAAAGGATTAAACAAGCAATAATTCCCAAAACAGAAGAAGTAGTGAAAGAGACAAAATTTGTCCTCTTTCGTGAGCTAATCATAATTTTTGGCAGTAAAGGCTCCTGTCGTTACTCTTACTCAATCTAAACGAAAACCATAATCTTCTGTTTTTCGTTTTTTTTCTTTTTTTCGTTTGAGAGGATAAAAAGGAGATCTCAGTGCTTTCCCAAAGCAGGAAAGCCTTGGATTAAGGATTAAAATCAGGATAAATAGTCCTAAAATGATTAATATGCCATATAATCCCCAATTCATTTCTACTCTCTCCCAAAAAACAATTTTCTAGTTTTTTATAATTATAGTTTATCTTTTTCCCTTAGTCAATTTGAGTTATTTTTTTATTTTTAGAGATTTGGCTTTACTTTGAAGAGTATTTCGATGAAGACCTAATACCTGAGCTGCTTTGCTTATGTTTCTTTTGTGTTTTTTTAGGATTTTTTCAATATATAGTTTCTCAAATTCCTTTTTAGCATCATTGAGTAGTATTTTTTTCTCAATCATTTCTTCTACCAAAAGGTCCATTTTTTCTCGAAGTGATAATTTGCTATATTCTTCTTTTTTCATCTTTCTTTACCCTTTCAATTAGCTTATGATAGTTTTTAGCAAATTCATTTTTTATATCCTTAGGAATTAAACCAAGAATTAGTGTTATCCCAGATACACAATAAGGAGTTAATTTAGATTTAGAGAGTACTTTTTGGTTAACCTGGCTGAATGGGAATATTAAAAGAAGAAAAACAATCACCATACAGATTAATGCACCCCTAATCAAGCCAAACAAACCTCCCAGAAAATGATTAATAGTTTTTAGAGGGCCCCGGATTAACTTAGACAAGACGAAGGAAGTTATCAATCCAATAATTAATATTGCTAAAAAAATGACTAAGAAACCGAGTAAGTAAGAAACAATCTTATTAGATATAAAGGAAAAAAGTAATTCAGCAGCCACCTTATAAAAATAAATGGCCAAGATGAGGCCAATAATTATTGCTGAGATACCAATAACTTGCCGGATTAGGCCTTTAATCAATCCAAAAATAAAGGAGCCCAAAAGAATAGCTATGAGAATATAATCAAACCAATTAAAAGGCATTTCATCTTCCCCTTTTTTTAAGTTCTTCTATCATCCAGTATTCTCCATCCTTTAACGCTCCCAAGGTAATATGAGGTTTTATTCCCCCGTGAAAGTCAGAGCCAGCCGTAGGAACCAAATCTAATTTTCGAGCAAGCGCTAAATAAAATTTAACCTGTTCAGGAGTATGGTAAGAAGTGTAAACTTCTAATCCTTCTAATCCTTCTTTTTTGAGTTGAAGAATATCGTTTTCATCTGCTCGTTGAAAATATGCTCCTGGATGGGCCAAAACTGGCACTCCTTGAAATTGTTTACCGGTTTTTATTGCTTGTCTAATGTCAATTTGTTCCTTAGGAAAATAAGCTGGTTTGTTTTTGGTAAAATAATCTTGATAAAATTTATAGGGAGCAAAAAATCGGTTTTCTCCCTCAAAATATTTTCTAAGAAGAGAATTTTTCTTTTTTTCTTCCTTGTCCAAGAGAACTTTGGCAATTACTACTCCTAACGGAGGGTGAGATTTGGTTGACTTTTTTACTTCTTCCCAAGTGATATCAAAGCCTAATTGTTGCAATGCTCCTACCCTTTTTTTAGCTTCATCTTCCTTTTTTTGGTTAACTTTCTCTAATATTTCATAAATCTCCTTTTTAGTCCAGTTAATAAAAGGAAGCAACAGATGAAACTCCCGAGTTTGAAAAGAAGTAGTTAATTCTATATTAGGAATGACTTCCAATCCTTCCTTCTGACTGGCGAAAATTGCCTCCGGATAGGCATCCAGAGTATCATGGTCAGCTATAGAAATAGCTTTAAGATTCTTTTCCTTGGCTAAATGACAAATTTGAGAGGGAGAAAAATCCCCATCGCTACTTTTATTAGAATGAATATGAAGATCGATATAACCCTCACTCATAGTTTTTTCTTGCCAGTTAAAATATAAAGAGCGTCCAGATATTTTTGAGAAGTTTTTCTTATTATTTCTTGAGGCAAAGGAGGTGGTTCTGAATTCTTGTCCCAAGAGGTTTTCTCTAAATAGTCCCGGACAAATTGTTTATCAAAACTGGGTTGAGATTTTCCAAGGGAATACTTTTCCTTGGGCCAAAATCGGGATGAATCAGGAGTAAGAAGTTCATCAATTAAAATCAGATGATCATTTAATAACCCAAATTCAAATTTAGTGTCAGCAATAATAATACCTTTAGATAAAGCATAGGAGAGGGCTTTTTGATAAATAATAAGACTTAACTCTTTTATTTGCTGAGCTGATTTAGAGCCAATTAAACTCTCCATTTCTTGAAAGGAGATATTGATATCATGGCCTTTTTCACTCTTAGTTGTGGGAGTAAAGATAGGGGAGCTCAGTTGAGCTGATTCTTTCAATCCAGGAGGAAGAGTTATTTGGCCAATTCTACCTGTTGCAGAGTATTCTTTCCAGCCAGAGCCGGCCAAATAACCTCTAACTACACATTCAATGGGAATAACTTTTGTTTTTTTGACCAACATCGACCTTTTTTCTAAAATGTCTCGGCAAGGAAGAAGTTGCGGTGGAAAATCTTCAACCTCAGTTGAAATTAAATGATGAAGGCAAATAGGAGAGATAAATTCAAACCAAAACTTGGAGAGTTGAGTCAGTACTTTTCCTTTATAAGGAATAGATGAAGGCAAGACAAAGTCAAAGGCAGAAATTCGGTCAGTAGCAATAATTAATAATTTATCTCCTAAGTCATAGATATCTCTAACCTTTCCTCTCTTGAAAAGGGGAAATTCCTTTAAATCAGTCTGCGTGATAATTTGTTCCATGCTTAATTTAAGATAAAAGAATTAGACCAAAATTGCAATAAAAAAGTAAATTTTTTTTATAAAATTATCCTCTTATTCCGACGAAAGCCAACATTCGGCCTTTAGTATGAGGTTCTCGACGGTAAGAGTGAAATAACCGGGGATTGCACTTGGTGCAAAGTTCTATATTGATAATATTAGTATCTTTTAAAACAGCTTGATTGAGTTGAATAATATTAGCTTTTCTTAAATCAAGAAAATGTTTTTCTGATTCTCGTGTAGAAACTAAGAAGGAGTTATATTTTGGGAGGTTCATTTCTAACATTTCTTTCACTTCTCGACCAACTTGATAGCATTTTTGGCAAATGCATGGTCCTAAGAAAGCAAAAAGTGAAGAAGAGGATATTCCCAAAGAAGTTATCATTTTTTTGACCACTTTTTTGGTTATTTGTTTAACTGTGCCTCTCCATCCAGAATGAATTGCTCCAATTACTCTTTTTTTGGGATCAAATAATAAAATGGGAAGACAATCCGCTGTTCTAATGGTGAATAAAATGTAGGGGCGGGAGGTAATAAGAGCATCGCCTCGCAGGATTTTATTTGGAGTTTTTTCTATAATATGGAATTTATCAGAGTGGATTTGTCTCAGAGAAAGAATTGAGAATTTTTCCAAGTTAAAATTTTCGATGAGGCTTTTTTTGGTCCAATTTTTGGTGGTAAATCCATAAATCAGAAAATCATTTTCATTTAGTTGAGGTATGGTGAAGAATTCTAATTTTTCTCTCTTTGCTAAAATATAATTCATCAGAAAGTAATTAGATTGAGATTCTTCTCCAAAATATTAGTTTTATTCATGAATTGTTCTATTATCTGCAGAATTGGGAAAGATATTTCTTCGAGAGCGAAGAGATATTTTTGGCTTTTTTGTTTGAAGTCTTCCAGAAATTCTGATCTGAGTGGTTTCACTGGTTTAAATCTCCAGGCAAAGGGATTGATATATTTGCCTCTGAATTTAATCCGATAATCAAGATGTGATCCAGTTGAAAGACCAGATGAACCAACATAGCCGATTATCTGTCCCTGTTTAACTTTTGCCCATTTTCTAATTCCTTTACTATATCGAGATAAATGGAGATACATTGTTTCGTAATTGTTTTTGTGTCGTATTTTGACCATCTTACCAGCTTCACCGTTATTTCCTACAAAAATAACCACTCCGTCAGCCGTAGCTTGAACTGGAGTACCTATTGGTGCAGCATAGTCCACGCCGTAATGAGGGCGATATCTCTTGAGAATAGGATGAAATCGGCTATAACTGAAACGGAAAGTAATTCTTCCAAATTTAATCGGCGATTTAAGAAATTCTTTCCTTAAAGATTTTCCCTCAGGAGTAAAGTAGTCAGCTTCTCCAGTATCAGGATAGACATAGCGGATAGCCTGGAATTTTTTCCCTTGATTAATAAATTCAGCAGCAAGTATAATTCCGTATTTAGCGAATTTTCCATCTAAGTATTTTTTCTCAAAAATGATGGTAAATTCATCTCCTGGCCGAAGATCAGTATAGAAATCAATGTCCCAACCAAATAATTCTGCCAAAGTCAAGCCAAGAATATCTTTCTCGCCGAGTTTATTCACTGTATTTAAGAGATTATTCTCAATTACTCCATGAATAATTTCTACCTCTGTCTGGAAAGGAAGCTTTTTTATTTCAGCTCGATAAATTTCTTTTTCTTTCCATACCCGAAGGAAGTTTTCCTCATCAATATCATACTCGAGAGAGTGAAATTTTCTCTGGGGTAAAGTATAAATTCTTATTTCATTGCCAGCTTTAATTTTTGCCAGATTATAAACTGGCTTTATTTCTTGAGTTAGCTTATAAATTTCAGGTGCTGGAAACTCATATCTCTTCAAGATATCAGTAATAGTCAATCTTCTCTTTATTATTTCCTTGTGTTCTTTAATAGGGGGAGATGGGGGAAGCTTTTCGGAAAGCGATTCTGATTTCACAAGTTCTTTCTCCTGGGTTTTACTCTTAAATAGAAAATTTAGGCCAAGAATTAAAGTTAGGATAAAAGGAATAATCAATAGAAAATAAAAATAATGGTGTTTCTTTTTTTTAATCATTTATCAATCAATTTGACATTTTTCTCTGCTTTTCTTATCAAGAATTTTTTTATTTTTTCAATGAACTCCTCAGGCCAGAATCCTCTATTCAACTGATAGTTGAGCATTCGGTTATTAACCGTGGAAACTTCTTCGTATTTTCCTTCCTGGATTAAAAAACTCCTCAAGTTTTTCCAGATATCAGGATACTCACTTTTTGTCGGAGCACATAATTCGTCTTTCACCACTATCTGGAGCTGTTTGTCAGGACCATCTATAACTCGAATATTTTCTCTTTCAGCCAGCTCAAGAGCAGCTTGTTTAATTTTTTCCTGCTCTTTTTCGATTTCCTCTATTTTATTTTTAAGCTGAATCCTTTCTTCTTCTAATTCTGAATATTTTGCGACCAATCTCACTCCCGGGTCTTTTCGGTATTCATTTACTTCAAGTTTTTCCATCTCTTTAGGATGTTTCCAGAGAGGACAGATATCCTGATAGTCACACCAATCACAGAGAGCGCTTTTTTCTGGCGAAAATTCCTGACAAGACTCAATTTCCTTGATTTTTTCAATGACTGATTTTTGAAGATCCTCTAGCTCTTTTTCTTCCCGAAAAGAGATAATCTCTTTATTAAACAAGAGGTAATGCCAGATAAGTTTGGTTTTCTTTGCTTCTGGCCAAAGACTCATTATTGCCAAATGGTAAAGAGCCATCTGCCAGTCTTTATTAGCTTCCTGTTGAGTAATTAAAATACCTGAAGTTTTGTAGTCATGAATTTCGAATATTCTTTCTCGGTCATTCCAGTCAAGACGGTCAATTATTCCATTGAAAGGATATTTAATGTCCTGGTATTTTACCCAGAAGTTTATTCTCTGTTCTGTTCTAACAATTTTTCCCTGATTAAAGGGTTGGTATTCATTATAATAATCAATCAAACACTTCTTCCCTTTGTTAAAGTAATCCTCTGGAGAAAATTGCTGGTGAACAATTTTAATTCCAGGATGGTAATTTTTTTCCCACAGTTCACTATATTTGCTGATTAACCATTCTTGTGGTCTGATTACTCCATGTTTGACTGATTCATAGAACTCTCTTAAGGCTTTGTGAACCCTATTTCCCAGAAAGGCTTCAATGGTTTCTAATTCAGAGTCTTTTCTCTCTATATATTTATATTTGTATTGCAGTTTACACTGATCGAAAGTCTGAATTTTGCTTATTGAGTAAGACTTGTTCATTTAAAAACTCCTGAATTGATTATAGTGAATGAATATCCACCGTTTTTTAGCCACTTTATAATTCTATAGATTAACCCTGACAAATTCAAGAAATTATAGCAATGTTTTGTCTGATTATCGAAAAGCTTCTATTCCTGTCAAGGCTTGGCCAATAATCAGAGTATGAATATCATGAGTTCCTTCATAAGTTTTTACTGATTCTAAGTTCATCATATGTCTGATTACAGGATACTCATCAGTAATTCCACTTGCGCCCAGGATATCTCTTGACATACGAGCAATTTCCAGGGCAATTTCTACATTGTTCCTTTTTAAAAGAGAAATGAGCACATATGAAGCACGACCCTCGTCCTTGAGTCTTCCTGTTCTTAAAGCGAGGAGCTGACCTTTTATGATTTCATTTATCATCCAGACTAATTTGTTTTGAATTAACTGGAAGGAGGCGATTGGTTTGCCAAATTGAATTCTGGTTTTAGCATACTCAAGACTAGACTGGTAACAAGCCAAAGCAGCGCCTAAGGCTCCCCAGCCAATCCCATACCTTGCTTGGGATAAACACTTCAAAGGAGCTTTAAGTCCTTTGGCCTTGGGTAGAATATTATTTTTTGGGATCCGGCAGTCTTCAAAAATTAACTCTGAGGTTACTGATGCCCGTAAAGAAAATTTTCCTTTTATTTCCTGAGTGGTAAAACCAGGCGTTCCTTTTTCCACCAGGAATCCCTTTATACCCTGGGTGGTTTTGGCCCAGACTAGAGCGACATCCGCGACAGACCCATTGGTAATCCACATTTTTCTTCCATTTAGAACCCAGTGGGTTCCATCTTCTTGAGCTCGAGTAATCATTGAACCTGGATCTGAGCCATAATCAGGTTCAGTCAATCCATAGCAGCCGATGGCTTCTCCCTTAGCTAGTCTGGGAAGCCAGTATCTTTTTTGCTCTTCCGACCCGTATTCCATTATTGGCCACATAACTAAGGAAGACTGAACTGAGCAGAAACTCCTTAGAGCACTATCTCCATATTCCAGTTCCTGAAGAGCTAACCCATAGGCAATATTATTTATACCGGCACATTCGTAGCCTTTGAGATAGGCTCCCAGTAATCCTAATTCAGCTATTTCTTTGATTAAGTGATTTGGGAATTTCGATTCTCGATGATATTGGTCGATAATTGGTCTGACTTTTTCTTTGACAAATTTCTTTACTGTTTCTCTAACCATTTTTTCTTCTTCGCTCAAAAGCTCATCGAATAAAACTAAATCATTTTTCATAATTAACCTCTTTAGTTTAATGTGAAATTTTAATTTTTGGCCAGAAAGAGTGTTTCAAGCTATAAAAGAATATGGATAAACTCAAAAAAAAGAGCACTCCATCTTGAACAACAAGGCTCCAGCTTACAGGATGACTGAAAAATCCAAAACAACCACAATCAATTTGCTTTCCTTGGAGAAGAGTAATAATGAGGATTGTGATGAAAAAAATGAGCATTCCTGAAATCAAAAAGGAACTTCCCCTTATTGCGATTCCTGAGATTAAACTTAAGCCGCAAAGCAATTCTATCCAGGGTAAGATTAAAGCACTAAAGAAAGCAATATCCTGAGAGAAAAGCTGATAATTACTGATATCCTGAGCAAAACCTAAGGGCTGAATGATTTTGGCTATTGCGGAGAAAATAAATACTCCGCCCACAATCAGCCGAAATATTAAGATAGAATATTTATTATCCCAAAACATTTTTTATTCCCAGGGAAGTCCAGCCTCTAACCATCCGGGCCAGCCCCCAGTTAACATTTTGACATTTTTATAGCCAGCTTTAATCAGGTAATAGGCTAAATAAAGACTTGAGCGACAGTCCCCACCCTCGCAATAAGTAATTAAAATTTTATCTTCCGGGAGTTTAATTTTTTTAAAATCATCTGGAGATTTTATTTTACTTAAAGGAAGATTGATGGCTCCTAAAATATGTCCCTTTTTGTATTTCTCTTCAGTTCGGGCATCAAGAAACAGAGCTTTTTCTTCTCGAAACAAATCTTCAGCCTCGAAAATGGTAATTTCTGATATAGAGAGGTTCTTATCCAGCAATATAAAATCAGAACTAACTTCCTGGTTTAAATATTTTTTAATTAAAGAGAGATTGATTAAAAGACCAATCAGGGAACTAATAAGAATAATAATCAGTGATTGTCTTGATATTTGAACGAAAACTTTCATAAATACTCAATCATACAGACTTTTATACTTTTCCAGCCCTTGAGTCAAGATATAAGCTGCTTTTTTTAAATCCTCTTCTTTTAATACATAGGCTATTCGAACTTCATCTTTTCCTTTTCCTAGAGTGGCGTAAAATCCTTCCCCTGGAGCAAGCATGACTGTTTTATTATCAATTTGGAAATCAGTCAAAAGCCAGATAGTGAAGTGTTCTGCATCTTTGATAGGAAGTTTGACAATCATATAGAAAGCCCCTTGCGGTTTCTCTAAAACAATGCTTGGGATGCTTTTCAATGCTTTATACAAAACATTCCTTCTTTTCTGATATTCTTCTCTTATAGGGTTAAAATAATCCATTTCCATCTGATAAGCAGCCAAAGCAGCTTTTTGTTCCACTGATGGAGGACAGAGTCGGGCCTGAGCAAATTTTAGTAAGGATTGATAAATTTCTTTATTACGGGTAATAACGGTTCCAATTCTTGCACCACAGCAGCTGAATCTTTTCGAAATGCTATCCACAACGATTACTCTCTCAGAGATTTCAGGAAATTCCAAAAGACTGGTATGTGTGAGGTTATCATAGGCAAATTCTTTATATACTTCATCCCCAATTAAAAATAAATCATATTTCTCAGCCAATTGGATAAGAGATTCAATCTCCTGCCGGGTATAAATTGTCCCAGTGGGATTATTAGGCGAACAAATAAGAATTGCTCTGGTTTTAGAAGAAATTTTACTCTCTATTTCTTCCACAGGAGGCAGCCGGAAACCATTTTCAGCTTTGGTTGTTGCAGGCACAATTTTGACATCAGCAAAAGCAGCATAGCCATTATAGTTTGTATAAAAAGGCTCAGGGATGATAATTTCCTCTCCGACATCAGCGATCACGTTAAAGGAAAAATGAATTGCTTCACTTCCGCCAATAGTGATTATTATGTCATCTTCGTTTAGGTTAATTCTATAATGGTGGAAATACTTAGCAATAGCCTGGCGGAGTTCGAGAAATCCTTGGGAAGGACCATAGCTTAATACTTCATCCTGGTAATTATGAAAAGCATTTATTATTGGTTGGGGCGTTGGAATATCAGGTTGCCCAATGTTTAAATGATAGATATGAATACCTTTTGCTTTTGCCTGGTCAGCATATGGTTTCAATTTTCTTATTGGAGAGGCTTGAATTGACTCTCCTCTTTTTGATATTTTCATTTATTAGTCCTCCTCTGAAATATGAGATAGTAATATTAAGATTCATTTCATTTAATTTTTCCTTAAATTGGTTCCTATTGTCAAGAAGTTACCTTGCATTCACCCCTTTGAGGTTTTAAATACATTTAAAGTCTATTTTTCAGGAATAGAGTTTGTCGTTTTAGAAAAAAGTTCATTCTTTATTTTTAGGAATTGTACATAGAAATTTAAACTTTCCTTCTCCTCGGTTTTGAAACTGGTGTTTTTCCATCGGTGGAACATAAACCACCATTCCTTCTGAAAGAGGATGCTTTTCTCTATTGTTATCTACAAATTTTCCCTTGCCTTCTAAAACATAAACTTGATGTTCTCTTTTATGTTGATAATGAACTACTTTCATTTTTTACTCCTAATATTGGAAATAGTATTAAGGAGAGATTTTTTCCCAGTAGCCATATTTTCTAATCCTAAAATGCCGCACAGGTATCTTTCCACTTTAACCAGCATAATTTTTTTATAATAAACATCCTGGGCAATAAACCCCTCATAATCGGAGATTTGAATTGATTCAATCTCGTTGTTTTCTTTAAGATAAGATTTAAATTGGTCATACATGTTTTGGGCATCTTTTTTGTTTTCACCCTCAATAATATAAACATTGAACTTACTTCCATTAAGTTCGTATTCAGCGATATATCCATTCCTGAGAAATTTAAAACCTAAAAAATTTCGCAAGATAAATTTTTCGCTGTTTTTAATTAGTCCTTGCTGAGGAAAAAAATTCAACATTTGCGGCAAGTTCCCTTTTTCCTTTATTAGATTAACTATACCCTCAGCAAAGAATTTTAAGTATTGTTCTGCTTGGTTTCCGCAGTCATAACAAAGAAGTTTGATATAGAAACGATTGATTATAAAATTCAAAGATTCCCCATCCAGATAGCCTTGGTTTCCAACAGAAATAAAGTTGCTTTCTGGAAAGCGCTCAACACTATATATCCCAAAACAGTTCTTTTCATTTCCCATATCATATATTTCTACAATAAGAGATGATTTTCTATTTCGGGTATAATCAGCGACAATTAATTTCTGAAAGTTATAAGTCAAATATATTTCTGCTCCACCATTAATATATTCATAAAGAGTTTCTGGATAAAAGGATCGAGGTTTTTCTGAAATTTTCCAATCAGCAATCTGAGGCAAAAAAGCTGATAGGTTCGCCTCTGGCTGGGTTTGAAGATAAGATATTTTTGAAAGTAAAATGATTATGAAAATTCCAAAGATTACTTTTTCTTTTGATGATTTTTTGTTCTTCATCTTGTTCTTCCTTTAAATTTATCTTACCATATACTCTGAAACCACAAAAGAATTATTCAATTAAAACGGTTTTGACTGGATTTAAATGAAAATGTTAAAAATTAACAGGGAATTTAATTAATTTAGGACACACATAATGAGAGATCAAGATTTTATGAGGGAAGCCTTATTAGAGGCTGAGAAAGCTTTAAAGAAAAATGAAGTACCAGTAGGAGCAGTGCTTGTCATTGGGAATGAAATAATTTCCAGAGGACATAATCAACCAATTAAAACTAATGATCCGACAGCTCATGCTGAGATTGTGGTTTTAAGAGAAGCGGCTAAGAAAATGGGTAATTATAGATTAGAAAATGCCACTCTTTATGTCACATTAGAACCGTGTTTAATGTGTTTGGGAGCTATGATTCAGGCTCGAATAAAAAGACTGATTTTTGGTGCTCCTGATCCAAAAAGTGGAGGAGTGAAATCTGTGATAAAATTTCCGTTTGAGAAGATGAATCATCGTTTCGAAGTAAAAGATGGAATTCTGTCTGAAGAATGTGGTAAAATTTTGAAAGAATTTTTTCAGAAGAAAAGAAAGAAAAATTGGAGGAGTGGCCGAGTGGATTAAGGCGGCGGTCTCGAAAACCGTTATCCCGAGTAATTGGGATCGCGAGTTCGAATCTCGCCTCCTCCGCTTTTAAGAATAAGAATATGAAATTGATAATTATTTTAATGTTGAATTTCTTAATTTTGGTTGGATGTAATAAAATGGAAGTTTCTTTGGATGAAACGATGAGGTTAGTTATTGGCTCCTGGAAGTGGGTAGAATCAGCGGGTGGAATTGCTCTGATTAAAATTACCCCAGAAACAGAAAATAAATCCAAGTTAATTGTTTTTCAAAGTGATCAGAGTTATCTTGAGTATATAAACCAATCTCTTGTTTTTAAAAATAAATTTACCATTCGAATGAAAAAAACTATTTTCAGCGAAGAGTTACTGCCAGTTCTTGAGATTCCATCCCGTATGGACCAAGTTATTTATTTTGAAGATAAAAATACCCTTTATTTGAAAGATAATGTCCATGACGGGTTCGACCATAAATTTATTCGAGAAAAATAAGGGGGTAATTGACCAAAGTTAATTTTTCTGGTAAATAAAAAGTATTGACAAATTATATCCTCAGTTTTATTCTTGAATTGAGGTGATAAGAAATGAGTAAAGTTATGATTTCTATTTCTGATGAGTTCTTAAAACAAGTTGACCAATTAGCTAAAAAAGAGCATCGTTCTCGGAGTGAACTCATTCGCCAAGCATTAAGAGAATATTTATTGAAAAAACGAATCACATATCCTTGCCCCATAGACAATCCTAAAGTTAGAGAAGCACTTAAATCAATGGAAGAACTTAGACATAGTTGGAAAGGGAAATGGGATTCAACTGAAGTGATAAGAAAGATGCGGGAAGATAGATGAGTTTCTCAATATTTATTCCAGATACTTCTGTAATTATCAAATGGTTTAAAGAAAAAGACGAGGAATATGTTTCTGAAGCTAAGTTGTTAAAAGAGCAATACTTTTCAGGAAAAATCAGTATAATATTGCTTGATTTATGTATTTACGAGTTTGGAAATATTCTTAGGCTCAAAAGCAAACTTCCAAAAGAAATAGCTGCTAAGAAATTAATAGATTTCTGGTTCCTTGATCTTCCAGTAGTTTATATTGATCAAGAAATGTCACATAAAGCTATGAATATTGCTTATGATTATAATTTAACTTTTTATGATGCTTCGTTTATTGCTTTTGCTCAATCTTTGGGATGTAATTTTATTACAGCGGATAAAAAGCTTTATGAAAAAATCAAAGATGTAAGTAATATCGTTTTCTTAGGGAATTTCTTTACTTAAAAATCTTCAGCTCTCTCAAGATTTGTGTTATATTTAATGATGATTGATTAATAGTTATAAAACAAATTAACGAATAATCAATCACCAATAACATAAATTTCGCTTTGCGAAATTTATTTGGAGAGATGTCCGAGTGGCTTAAGGAGCACGCTTGGAAAGCGTGTGAGCGGTTAGATGCCGTTCCGTGGGTTCGAATCCCACTCTCTCCGCCAATTGGAAAATGGCTCGCCAGAGGCGAGTACCTGCCAGCCAATTTTGGCTTCAAGCGGGTGATATTCCCAACCCGACTATTGAAACTGTTAAAAAAATTGCTGATGCCTTGAGGGTGGGTATTGATGATTTAATGAAATATTAACTGAAGTATAACTGGTTATATTATCTATAAAGATATGAAAAAGGTACCTATTTTTGATGGCCACAACGATACGTTGGTTCATGTGTATTTACCAGATCGAGGAGGTGGACGATCTTTTTTCAAAGAAAGTACTAAAGGACAGATTGATTTACCAAGAGCAAAGAAGGGTGGTTTGGTTGGTGGTTTTTTTTCAATCTTTACTCCACCACCAAAATCGTCACCAGAACGAGATCCATATTATGGCTTTACTATAACCGAGCAAGGCTATGACGTAAAGTTCCGAAGCGCTTTAGATTACGGGTATGCGGATGACTTTACCAAGTCGGTTATGGGTTTCGCTTATCAGTTGGAGAAACAATCAAGTGGAAAAGTAAAGATTGTTCATAACTATTGGGAGTTGGAGAGGTGCGTTGAAAATAATGTACTAGCTATGGTATTGCATTTTGAAGGTGCAGCAGCTATTAGTCAAAGCTTAAGTAATTTAGAAGATTACTATGAAAAGGGATTGCGATCGCTTGGTTTGGTATGGAGCCGCCCTAATGCTTTTGGTTACGGGGTTCCATTTCGGTACCCTCATTCACCGAATACAGGTCCAGGGTTGACGAAAGCCGGTAAGAATTTGGTGGCAGCATGCAATGCGCTCGGTATCGTTATCGATCTTGCTCACATTAACGGAAAAGGCTTCTGGGATGTAGCCAAGCTCTCAAAAGATCCATTAGTAGTAAGCCATGCTGGAGTTTATTCCCTTTGTTCTTCAACTAGAAATCTCACCGATGAACAGATTGATGCTGTTGGAAACTCTGGAGGTGTTATTGGAGTAATATTTGAATCAGTTAATATCAATCTCAAAATTAACAGAGATGGGACTCCGGACAATAACATACCTTTAATGGAAATAGTCAAGCATATAGATTATATTGTGAATAGAATTGGAGTAGATCATGTAGCTCTTGGTTCAGATTTTGATGGTGCTGGAATGCCAAAAGAGTTACGAGACGTTTCTGGCTTACTGAACTTGATCGATGTTCTCAGAAAAAATGGATATGATGATGATGTGATAGAGAAAATTGCCTGCAAAAATTGGTTGAGAGTAATAAAAGAAACATGGGAAAGTTCTCTATAGAGACTTAAAGAATTTGCCGCCAAGCTCGGCGAAGGCGAGCCAAGCCCGCAAGACGGGCTAAGAAAAACTTGAAATCGTGAAACGGCAGGCCAGCAGGCGGCGGCTGGCGCGCGGAGATTTTCAACCGCTGCCCTCAAAATCAGTTCGAATTTTTTCGAAAGCAGACCGTTTACCCTGAGCTTGTCGAAGGGCTTACACATTAACTTTCACATAATAAGCAAATTACAAATATTTATTTCCTTATGCGGTGTCTGTTTTTTTATCTTTTAAACGAAACAAGAGGCAATAAATAGAAAATTTGGGACGTTTTATAGGATAAAAATTTTAAAAGGCTTGACCTGTTAGGCAAGAAATGAAGACCAGGTTGATGCTTTATGGAAGGTCGACTTTTAGATGATTTTTGCTGAATTCTGGCCAGAGGAAAAAATTAATAGATAATGAAAAAACTAAAATAATAATTGAATAAATAAGAAAAGTAGTTCTTATTCCTGTCAAGTCCGTTAGCCAGCCAAAGATGAATGGTCCTAAAGCAAAGCCTAAATCTACCGAAGAAGCGAAAAGGCTAAGCACTTTTCCTCTCTCCTGAGCCATAATTCTTTCTACATTGAGGGCCATAAGATTGGGATAAAGAAATCCAAGGCTTAGCCCAAAAAGGAGTCCTGTAAGACTCAGGAAATAATTATTTTTAGACAAAAATAAAAGAAAAATACTCAAAGAAAATAGAATAAAACAAGGAAAAAGAACTACTGGTTTTCCCCACCAGCTTAATCTTTTCCCTAAAAAAGCTCGGACAAAAACAGCAGTTAATGCTGAAAATGTAAAGAAAAAACCAGCTCTTAGAAGGGATTCCTCCGCGGTTAAAAGGGGAACAAAAGTAAAGCTGGAACTCACTCCAAAGCCAACTAAAAAAGAAAGAGGAAGGAGCAAAAGAGTCTTTCTTCTTCTAAGAATCTCAGTAAATTTTGTTTTTTTACCTGGAATAGTTTCTCTAATTATCTTAAATTTCAAATTGAAAGAAAGAAGGAAAGAGATAAATACTAAGGCAATTGTTAAACCAAAATAAATTGAAAAACCATAGTCTTCGATTATTTTTTCGCCAAGCATAGGCATTATTAATTGAGGAAGCATAAAAGCAATTGAGATTATCCCAAGAGCATAAGCTCTTACTTCCTCTTTGGAGAGAAAAATAGCCATTAAAAGGGCAGCTAAAATAGTCATTGAAAAACTGAACCCATGAAAGATTCTCAGAAAAGTAAGGGATAAACTCATACTTTTGATTAGGGGATAAAGAGAAACTGAAATTAAAAAAAGGAAATTTCCCAGAATAAATATTTTTCTTGGGTCTTTTCTATCTAAAAGCCAGCCAATAAAAGGACGGGATAAGAAGGAGGCAAGAGAAAATATACCAATAAAAAAGCCGATTTGGCTGGGAGAACCTCCTATCTCTTTGAAATAGAGAGGAAGTAAGACTAAAAGAGAAAGAGAAGCGTAGATTAATAGAATTAAAAATTGGATGGATAATATTCCCTTGGGTAAAGTTCTTTTTTCCATAAATTAGAGCAAAAAATACCAGAAATACCTTTTAATTTCAAATATTATTAAGAATTAAGAATTACTCTCCAAAAATATGATAGAATTAAATGTTTAAGAAAATAATGAACATTGCAGTTTTAAAGGAGAGGAAATGAAAAGTAAAATTTTATGGCATTTACTTTTTTCCATTCTTTTTTTATGGGGAATATTGGTACCTTCTCCGTCGAGGCCGAGAGTAAGAGAAATTGGAATTAAAATCGGTATTCTAAAACCAGGCACCTATAATGCCATTACTGATGTAGAGGGAGTAAAGGTTGGTCATTTTACTTTAATTCAAAGGGATAATATTCGGACTGGAGTAACCGCTATTCTTCCTTATTCAGGTAATATTTTTCAGGAGAAAGTTCCAGCAGCAGTTTATGTTGGTAATGGTTTTGGTAAATTAATGGGGTATACCCAAATAGAGGAACTGGGGAATATTGAAACACCAATTATCTTAACTAATACATTGAGTGTTCCAACTGCAGGTGATGCTCTGATTGATTATGTTCTTTCCTTTGAAGAAAATAAGCAAGTGTTATCAGTCAATCCAGTGGTAGGAGAAACTAATGACGGCTGGCTGAACGATATTCAAGGGAGACATATTAAGAAGGAACATGTTTTAGAGGCGATAAAGAGTGCTTCAGATGGTCCGATAGAAGAAGGCTCGATTGGAGCTGGAACAGGAACAATTTGCTTTAGATTTAAAGGTGGAATTGGGACTTCCTCCAGAGTCCTTCCTCCTTCTCAAGGAGGATACACTGTAGGCGTCTTAGTTCAAACTAATTTTGGCGGTGTTCTTCAGATTAATGGCTATCCAGTGGGAGTGGAACTAAATAAATATTATTTAAAGGATAGACTGGATTATAATCCTGGTGGCTCGTGCATGATTGTTGTGGCTACGGATGCACCTTTAAGTTCACGGAATTTAAAACGGTTGGCTAAAAGAGCAATGTTAGGTCTAGCAAGAACCGGGGGGATTTCTTCAAATGGAAGTGGAGATTATGTAATTGCTTTTTCCACAGCTAAGAATCTTAGAATTCCTTATCATTCGAAATCCAGATTAAGGAAAATAGAAGTTTTACTTAATGAGAGAATGTCTCCTCTATTTCTGGCAGTAATTGAAGCAACTGAAGAAGCTATTTTGAACTCTCTTTTTAAAGCTAATTCCCTAAAAGGAAGAAATGGTCATCTCATTGAAGCTCTTCCCATTGATAAAGTAAAAAATATACTTAAAAAGTCCAATTTTTGAGGATTTTCAAATGATAATTAAGAAATGGGGATTAATAAAAATACTAAATTCTAAATCCGAAATACTAAACAATATCATCCCGAGTGCTCGGGACAAATGACCAAAACAAAAGTTGCTTTAATACTTTTTGAATTTAGAACATTTGAATTTTGAATTTGTTTAGAATTTAGATATTAGGATTTAGGATTTCAATTTATGTGCCTGCCTGTAGGCAGACAGGGAGGTGAAGCTGAAAAACATAGCTTGAAAACGCCTTTTTAAAAGGGGGTAATTAACTATGGAGAGTAAAATTGGGATATTAGGTGGAATGGGACCTGAAGCAACTGTCTATCTATTTCATTTAATTATTAAATTAACTGATGCCCCAAAAGACCAAGATCATATTCCAATTATTATTTATAGTAACCCTAAAGTTCCTCATCGGACTGATGCTATTTTAAAGAATGGAAAATCACCTTTGCCTGGTTTAATTAGAGGTGCAAAGATTCTGGAAAAAGCAGGAGCAGATTTTATTGTTATGCCCTGTATCACTGCTCATTATTTTTATTCTGAGATTATTAATCATCTTAAAATTCCTTTTCTTCATTTAGTAGAAGAAACATATAAATATGTTCGAGAAAAATTCCCTCATCTCAAGCGGTTGGGTTTATTAGCTACCACAGGAACAATAAAGACAGGTTTATTTCAGAGTTACTTTGAAAAAGAGAAAATAGAAATTATCAGTCCAGAGAAAGGAAATCAAAATTTGGTAATGAAAGCAATCTATGATCCAAAGGGAATAAAAGCTGGGTATACTCAAGGTTTTCCAAAGGAATTGCTCTTGGAAGTAGCCAAAGATTTAATAGGTAAAAAATGTCAGGCCATTATTGCAGGCTGTACTGAAGTGTCCTTAGCTCTCAAGGAAAAAGATTTACCTGTTTCTTTGATTGAACCTTTAGAAATAATTGCTCGAGTAAGTATTATTCATGCTGGATATAAGATTAAAAGAACAACTTTTGAATAATGGTTTTTAAAGAAGCTTTAGATAAATCAAAATGCAAAAGTCAAAGATAAAAATGACAGACCAAAAATATAAAAATAGTGCTGCAGTGCTGCTCATAACTCACCGCAACACTGCAGAACTGCAGCACAGCAGCACTTAAAAAAGTTATTTTTGATTTTTATTTTTATATGGGGGTAAGAATGAAAAAATCGTTAGTTTATTTATTGCCTTGTTTTTTAATTGTTGTTTTTATTTTAACTTTAAGCTTTAATTTTAGTTGTAGGCAAACTCAGAAAGAGGAGGCTTTTAAAGTGGAAAAGTGGAGTCGATTACCAGATATCAAAGAAAGATTGGCTAAATATGCACCCACAGAAATAACCTATAATGAAAGTCTCCTGAACGATGAACAAAAAAAGGTTCTTGAGAAATTAGTTGAAGCGGCAAAATATATGGATAGGATTTTCTGGAAGCAGGCTTATCGAGAAGGATTAATGATAAAAGAGCAGTTAGAAAAATCTAAGAATCCAGCGGACAAAGATTATCTTCATTTTTTAAAAATTAATTTTGGGCCTTTTGATCGCCAGGATGGTCATCGTCCTTTTCTGGGCACCAAGGAGAAACCCCTAGGCGCTGGTTTTTATCCCGAAGATTTAACCAAGCAAGAATTTAATCAGTATCTGGCTGCTCATCCTGAATTAAGAAAAGAGTTTGAAAATCCTTATACTGTTATTAAGCGAAAAAATGGAGAGTTAACCGCTGTCCCTTACAATGAAGAGTATAGGGAAGAGCTGGAGCCAGCAGCCAGATTATTGAGGGAAGCGAGTGAGATAACTTACAATCCTTCTCTTAAAAAATATTTAGCTCAGAGAGCAGAAGATTTATTGACCAACAATTATTATCAAAGTGACTGTGATTGGATAGATTTAAAGGATAATTTAGTTGAGATTGTTATCGGACCTTATGAAGTTTACGAAGATCGATTAAATGGAATTAAAGCAGCTTATGAGAGTTTTGTCTATATTAATGACCGTGAGGAAATGGAAAATATTAAAGAGTATTTAAAATATATAGATGAAATGCAAAAAAATCTTCCCGTCGAAGAGAAATATAAAGCTCAGGTAGTCACCGGGTTAAAATCTCCATTAAATGCTGTTTATGAGGTTTTTATTGCAGGAGACACCAAAGCTGGAATTCAGACATCAGCATTTGTTTTGCCAAATGATGAACGGGTGAGAGAAGAGAAAGGGACTAAAAAAGTTTTTCTCAAAAATGTTATGGAAGCAAAATTTAATAAATCCTTGGTTCCCATCTCTCAACGAGTTATTGAGAAAAGTCAATTCAACAAAATTTCGTTCTTTGCTTATTTTAATCACACTATTCTACATGAAATCTCACATGTTTTAGGCGTAAATTATGTTACTTTACCTAATGGCACCCAGACCACTGTGAACAAGGCTTTAAAAGAGCGCTATTCCCCCATCGAAGAAGCTAAGGCAGATGTTGTTGGTCTTTATAACTGTCGATTGTTAATAGCCAAAGATTGGATTCCTTCAGAGAAAGAAAAAGAAATATACACTACTTATTTAGCTGGAATTTTTAGAGCACTAAGATTTGGAAAAGAAGAGGCTCATGGCTTGGCAACACTTATTCAATATAACTATCTAATGGAAAAAGGTGCTTTTAATTATAATCCTTCCACAGGAAGATTTAAAATTAATTACAATAAAATCAAAGAGGCCGTAAGTGATTTGACGAGGGCATTACTTATTATTGAAGGGGATGGAGATTATCAGAAAGCGAGTGAATTTATTACCCGTTATGGTCAGGTTGGAGATTTAGTAAAAACCACTTTGACTAAATTGAAAGACATTCCAGTTGATATTGAACCCGTTTTTCAGTTTTAAATTTTCTTCCTAAGTGAAAAGTTAGGCTGGGCTTGACAAAAAAATATTTATTAGATATATTTTGGATTACTTTGAATTAAGGAGGTGAATATAGTTGGCTTTTGTTGTTCTCGAAGAAGGCGAATCGTTAGGAAGTGCTTTAAAAAGATTTAAGAGAAAAGTCCAGCAAGAAGCGATAATTAAAGAAATTAAGAAGCATTCAGTTTATCTTAAGCCTGGAGAAAGGAAAAGAGTTAAAGAAGCTCAAGCTCGAAAAAGAATGAGAAAGCGGATGAGAAGAGAACAGAGCGAGTTTTAATTCTATTTTTGGTAAATCTTATTGAGACAGAATGGCAATCCATTGATAATTTTGATGGAAAAAGGAGAAAGAAAACCTGCCTGGTTCAAAGTAAAAATCCCGGTTAATAAAAATTTCTTCCTCGTAAATAAGACAATCAAAGATAATAAATTAACTACAGTCTGCCAGGAAGCTAAATGTCCTAATGTTAGTCAATGTTGGTCAAATAAAACAGCTACTTTTATGATCTTAGGGAATATTTGCACTCGAGATTGTAAATTTTGTGCGGTTAAAAAGGGAAAACCCAATAATTTAAATCCAGAAGAGCCAGTCTCAGTTGCTCAGGCGGTTAATTTGTTAGAGATAAAGCATGTGATTATTACTTCGGTTACTAGGGATGACTTACCAGATGGAGGAGCTTCGGTTTTCTCCCGGACAATTAGAGCAATTCGGAGGAATAATCCTCAAGTAAAGATAGAGGTTCTTATTCCCGACTTCAATGGAATAAGTGAGTCTTTAAAGAAAATTCTGGAGACAAACCCAGACATTTTGAATCACAACTTAGAAACTGTTTTTTCTCTTTATCCTAAAATAAATCGGCCCCCTTACTTTTATCAGCGTTCATTAGAAATTCTAAAAGAATCCAGAAAAAGAGGAATGATGACCAAGTCAGGAATTATGGTCGGTTTAGGAGAAAGTAAAGAGGAAATAGTTGAGACTCTCAAGGATTTAAAAAAGGTTGGCTGTAATATAGTAACTATTGGCCAATATCTTCAACCTACTAAAGCACATTTACCAGTTGAGCGGTACTATCATCCCTGGGAATTTGAAGACCTAAGAGAAATAGGAATGAGAATGGATTTTGATTGGGTTGAGTCAGGTCCATTGGTTCGCAGTTCCTACCAGGCTGACAATGCTTTTAGACAAGCGAGAATTTATATCTCTCTTTAATGCTGGAATCGAATGAAATATTTAATTTTTAGTGATATTCATGGAAATTTGGAAGCATTTATTGCTCTCCTTAAATTTATCAAGCGAAGAAGAATAGATAAATATCTATTTTTGGGAGATATTGTTGGTTATGGTGCTTCTCCAAATGAGACCGTTGAGAAACTTCAGACCCTTCATCCAATCTATGTTGTCCGAGGAAATCACGATAAAGCAGTTTCTGGTTTAGAACCAGTTGAAGCTTTCAATCCAGTAGCTGTCTCAGCCATTGAGTGGACAAAGAGGAATTTGACTAAGCAAAATTTGAAATATTTGACAAAGCTTAGAAGAGGGCCGCGGGTTATTGATAGAAAGATTACTATCTGTCATGGGGCTCCATTTGATGAAGATTATTATATTTTTGGTGATTTTGATGCTGCTGAAACTTTTTACTATTTAAAGACTCAAGTTTGTTTTTTTGGGCACACCCATTTTCCCTTTGTGTATATTGAAAAGAATAGATCTATTGAAGGACTCTTTCTTGTTGGAAATAAGAATAAACTTAAACTGGAAAAAGGGCAGCGATATTTAATAAACCCAGGCTCAATAGGTCAGCCTCGGGATAGAAACCCTAATTTAGCTTTTGCTATTTATGACTCTCTCAAAAAGGAAATAAATTTTTTTAGAATTAGCTATGATGTAGCTGAAGCTAAAAAGAAAATCTTGAGTACTGATTTACCTCCTGCATTAGCAGAAAGATTAGGATTAGGAATATAAATGAAAATAAGAAACTCAATATCAAAGATATTCTATATTTTAATTGATTTTCCTTTGGGTAAAATTTTTTTATCTAAAACTCAAAATGGTTTATGTTTGATAAAATTTTTGGGAGATTATAGGAGTCAAAACAGTCTTTCAGATTCAGTAACTGAATTAACCAATTTTATTCTGGAGCAGAATGATCAAGCTTTTTCTCAAGAAAAAGAATTATTTTCGTCTTATTTTAATGGAGAGAGAGTAGATTTTTCACAACTAAAAATTGATTTTATTTTTGGAACAAAGTGGCAGAAGAAAGTCTGGAGAGAGACAAGGCGAATTCCCTATGGTGAGACTCGAAGTTATAAATTTATTGCTCAGGAAATGAATATCAAAGGCTATCAATGTATTGGTCAGGCATTAGGAAAAAATCCTCTTTTAATAGTTATTCCCTGCCATCGAGTAGTGAAAACGGATAGAAGTATAGGTGGTTTTTCTGCTGGAGTTGAATTGAAAAAGTATCTTTTAGAATTAGAAAATATATCCTTTCTTGGGCCAAATACAGGACAAAATTAGATATTTCTCTCATCTGGAATCTGCTATCCGTCATCTATATTTTTTATATTTTTGGATTAGCGTAACAATACAAACAGCTATGGGGACAGGTTTGCGCATAGCTCCCAATATCTATTGACTCCGTGCAATTACATTCTTTTCGTTGGCTTTTGTCTTTTTTAACTGGGATAGAGTAGTTTTTGAGATGGATTTTTTGAAGAAAATTTCCATCTATACAGGCAGAAGGTTTAATCCCATCTAAATCGGTCAGAAAACTTTGGCAGCAGGCGTAGAGATTTAACTCAAGTGTTCTTACAATTTGAGCTAGATATCGTGCATCTTCTCTTTTTTTTTCTACAGGAGGGTCAAAATATCGAAAATTATATTTTTCTGCTCTTCTAACACATTTGCCGTACCACTGAGTAAAACTGAACCGAATATCTTTAATTCTAAGTTGTTTTAAATAAGGGGCTAATTTTTCAAAAAAATATAAATTAGTTTTTAATTTCCCATTTTCCCACCAGTAAACAATTGGGTCGAATCGAACTGACACCCTCTCTGGCGAGCCTGAAATTTCTATTAAAGGCTCTAACTGAGAAATAATTTCTGAAGATTTGGGAACTCCAGGTTCAATAGAGCTTCCTCCTAAGCCTGTGATGGTCAAAAGAAAGTAAAGCTGCTTGTATTGTATTAACTGATTAAGTAAATTAAATTCATTCTCTAATAAATTGGCAAAATTTTTTGACCACAAAACAAAAGTATGAACCTCTACTGGATCCAGGCTGACCCGATAGTTATAACCAGCCGGTCCATAGACAAGAGCTTCTTTATTTAAAATTGACTTGGATAACCACTGGGGAAAGAAAGCAATTAAATCTGTCCGTCGGGAAGCACTGATTACTTTCATTCTTTTATTGACAGTGTGAAATATTATCTTTAATATTTTAACTGAGCTAAAGAGCTAGAATCAATGTCTATTCTAAAAACAGAGAATTTAACCAAAATTTATAATCAGCGGAGAGTAGTTGATGAAGTTTCTATTGAAATACACTCAGGAGAAGTCGTTGGTCTTTTAGGTAGAAACGGAGCAGGTAAAACCACCACTTTTCAGCTAATTGTTGGATTAATTCGACCTGATGAAGGAGATATTTTTCTTGATAGTCAGAAAATTTCAAACAAACCAACCTATCTTAGAGCGCGCGAAGGAATATCTTATCTTCCTCAAGAAGACTCAGTTTTTCTAAAAGCAACTGTTGAAGAGAATTTAAGAATGATTCTTGAGCTCTTATTCTATCCAAAAAAAGAAATAAAAGAAAAGACCACTCAGCTTCTAACTGAATTAGGGATTGCTCATTTAGTAAAAAGTCCGGCATACACCCTTTCTGGAGGAGAAAAAAGAAGACTTGAAATCTGTCGGGCACTTATCTTAGAACCAAAATTTCTTCTCTTAGATGAACCCTTTACTGGTATTGATCCCTTAACTATTGCTGAGATTCAGAAAATAATACTTTATTTAAAAACAAAAAAGATTGGGATCATAATTTCTGATCATAATGTTCGAGATACATTTGAGATTACGGATCGAGCTTATATTATACATCAAGGAAAAATTCTTATTGAAGGAAAACCAGTAGAACTGGCTAATAACCTATTAGCTAAAGAAAAATTCTTGGGAGAAGATTTTCATTTAGGGGAAGAAGTAAAAGTCAAGGATTAATCTTCTCTTTTCTTAGGAAAAATCAATCCGCCGACGGTTTGTTTTAAGAAAGAAAGAAATAGAACTAAATAAAGGAACAGTAAAATAAAATAAAAAATGATCAACCGAAGAAAAGAAGAAGATATCAAATTAACAACTGAAATATTTAATATTCGAGAAGCAAACAAGATAGTTATTAGCCAAAAACCAGTTATTAAGAAGAAGTCAAGTAACCACCCTGAAAGCCGAGGAATTATTAATTCAAATGACTTTTTTGGGAGCTCTATTTCAAATTCTTCCTCTGTAAAAGGTGAAATATTTTGGCGAGAAGAGGTTTGCTTATCTTCTTTGGGTTCTTCTCTAAGATTCTTTGTCCAAGGAGGGAGTTCTTCATCCTTGGACTCAAAACCAGGAAGAAATTCTGAGCTTTCTTTTTTTATCTTATCTTTCTCTTGAGAAGAAACTTCTTTGGATTCAGCAGAAGAAAGAGATTCTTTTTCAGGGAAGGAAGAAGGAGATTTATTTTCCTCGGGTTTGTTATCCAAGGTAAACTCGATTTCTTCATCCAAACGGGATAAAGGTGCTCCACAGTTAGGACATTGCTTATTTTCTTCTTCGACATAAGTTTCACACACCGGACATTTGAGATTATTATCCATTTTAAGCTAATATTAGAAACAATTTATCCTTTTGTCAAGAAAAACAAGAGAGATTCTATTGTTTCTCTGTCAAGAATCAGGCACTAAAGATTCTAATTATAAATTGTTTAAATTGGGGAGGCAATAAATTTTCTTGTAATTTTAAGGTTTTTTATAGTAAAATTTTAGAGATTTTTTTATGAGAGAATAAAACAGTCAAGATGAAAAATAAAGATTCTGATTTAAGAACAAAAGAGCAATTAGAAGTGAAAGTAAAAATTGAAAAGATGGAGTTATTGCAAAGAATTGGACTGGAAATAGTTTCGATTTTTGATTTAGCTCATCTTTTAACTCAAGTAGTTAATCAGACCAGTGATACTCTGGGATACGACAGATGTGCTATATTTTTACTTGAAGGAGAATACCTGGTTTTAAAAGCCGTGTCCCGTTTTCCAAAGAAACGTTTAGGAATGAAGATTCCAATAGGGGAAGGAGTGGTTGGTCGATGTGCTAAGAAAAAAGAAATGGTCAATATTGGGGATATTTCCAGGTGTAAATTTTATGTTCCTTCCGGACTGGAAGGAGTTCAATCAGAAATAGCAGTGCCGATTGTGTATGGTAATCGGCTATTAGGGGTATTGACCACAGAAAGCACAAAAAAGAATGCGTATGGTGAGGAAGACATTCGATTATTGAGTATTCTTAGCTCTCAGGTGGGAGTGGCTCTTCGCAACAGAGAGTTAACTGAATTGAGGATAAGAGAGATGGAACTGCTTCATCAGGTTGGTTTAAAAATAGTCTCAGTTTTTGATTTAGATGAGCTTTTGTTGACGATCGTCAATTTAACCAAAGAAAGTTTAGGCTATGATAATTGTGCTATTTTCTTATTAAAAGGTAAAAAGCTTATCTTAAGGGCATTGACTCATTTTCCAAAGAGAGTTTTAGGGATGGAAATTCGAGTTGGGGAAGGAGTAGTGGGGAGATGTGCCAAAAAGAAGGAAGTAGTCAATATCGGAGATATTTCTAAGTGTGAATATTACATTCCTTCTGGACTGAGAGGAGTTAAGTCTGCTTTAGCTGTTCCAATTATTTATGGAGACCGCCTGTTAGGTGTGTTAACTACGGAGAGCACAACCAGGAATGCCTATGATGAAGAAAGCATTAGATTGTTAAGAGTTCTTTGTTCCCAGGTTGGGGTGGCTCTTAGAAATGTAGAGATGCACAACGAGTTAGAAAGATTGGCTGTGACTGATAGTCTTACTGGACTATATAATTATCGTTATTTTCGCACTCGGTTAGACCAGGAAATTTCCCGAGCAAAAAGATATAGTCGGGATTTATCTCTTATTTTGATTGACCTTGATAATTTTAAAATGGTCAATGATCTATTTGGTCATTTAAAAGGAGACGAAGTCTTAATTTTAGTTTCGAGGTTAATTCTCGATAATACAAGAAAAGTAGACAACACTTCCATTATGAAGGAGGTTGAAATTGATATAGCTGCTCGGTACGGAGGAGAGGAGTTTATGCTTATCCTTCCAGAGACTCCCCTTAAGGGAGTAATTTCTGCAGCTGAAAGATTGAGAAAATTAATAGAGAAAGAAGTTAATCAGAAAATTGTAATGAAGGACAAACAAGGACAAAGATTAAAAGTTACAGGCAGTCTTGGGGTAGCCTGTCTAAAGAAAGATGAAGGAAGTGAAGAATTAATCAGAAAAGTGGATCAGGCAATGTATGAGGCAAAAGAGAGGGGGAAGAATCAGGTACGCTGGATTGAGTGAATAATTGATTAAAATTGGCTTTCACCTGAGCAAAACGTTGGAGGCTATTATTTTCATCTTTAATAAGGGAATTTAGGTATTCTCAAGACCTAAAGAGTAATTCTTGGGATGTAGTATTAAAAATAATATGAGAGAATATGAAAACCACAGAGAACACAGATGAATGAAAATTCCAAATTACAAATCCCAAATTACAAATAAGTTCCAATTATCAAAATCCCAATGACCGAAACAAAAAGTTTGGATATTGGAATTTGGAATTTATTTGATATTTGGAGCTTGGGATTTGTGATTTAATATAAGAGGTGACCTCTGTGGTTAAATTTGATAATGTTCTCGGGACTTTCAGGAGAAAAATGATGAAAACCAGAATTTTATTTTTTTCAGCTATAATATTCCTTCTTTTAGCAGTTTTGAGTAACTGTCAAAAAGAAAAGGAATCGAAGACTTACTCTTCTCAATCCGAGAAAAAAATTAATCAGGAATTAAAGATTTTATCCGTTTCTCCGTTGGGAGAAGTGCGCACTGATGATGAAGCAAAAATGATAATTGTTAATTTCAGTGAGATAATGGTTCCTCTTGAGGCTCTTCCTTTTGGAAAAGGGAGTGGGCCACTTAAACTTGATCCACCAAATTCCGGTAAATTTCGGTGGATGGGAACTCGAACTTTGACCTTTGTTCCTGACAAGCGATTTTCTTATGGAACTGAATTCAAAGTTTTCCTCCAGGCAGGCCTTCGCTCTCTTGAAGGTGCTATTTTAAGAAAGGAATATAGTTGGACCTTTCAAACTATTCGACCAAGGTTGATTTATCATTATCCAAAGAATAAAGCCAAATGGGTTCAACTTGACCAAGACCTTCTCCTTCAGTTCAATCAATCTATTTCATTAAAAGAAATTTCAAAATATATTCTTTTTATCGGGATTAATCCTGCAGGAGAGAAATATAGACCTTCCTACCAATTAAGACATCCCAAAAAGGAGGAATTAGAAGAAATAAAAATTTCAACTCAGCTAAAAGAAGTAATTATCTTAGAGCCAAGGCCTAAATTACGTCCCGATTATACCTACTATCTTGAACTTTTAGAAGGATTATCTGGAACAGAAGGTCAATTGGGAATGAGTCAATCTACGAAATTTTCGTTCCAGACTTATCGTCAATTTGAATTTGAAGGAGTGGGAAAAACATTTAAACATAATCCCACTGAGTCTTTGAGACTCTTTTTTACTAACCCAGTTATCTATCAGGAATTGGTGAAAAAGATTAAATTTCAACCAGAGATTAAAATTCCTGAATATTATTTTCAGTGGGCAGATTATGCCAGTAATCAGCTTTATCTATACCTTCCTCTTTCTCCTGAGACTGAATACATTATTATTCTCCCCCCCGATTTAGAGGATAAATTTGGAAATAAATTGGGCAAAGAGATAAAGGTCAATTTTTCGACAGGTTCTTATCCTCCTTCAGTCAGGATGAAAACCGGACAGGGGATTATTGAAGCCCTTGGAGATTTAAAATATCCAATCTTTTTAATTAATACTGAAAAAATTGAGTTAGAAGCAGCCCTCTTGGAGAAGGGTGAAATTATTCCTTTACTCTTAGAGAAAAGAATTTTTTGGTCAGGAGAAAAATTTATTGACTCAAAACGCTTGTTTACTTTCCGTCGAAATATAAAGTCTGAATTTCCGAAGAATAAAAAAGTAGTTTATCCCATAGAGCTTAAGGAAATCTTGGGTGATAACAAAAATTTTGGTTTTATTTTTCTACAATTGAATGCCCATTTTTTGGAAAAATGGGATAGATTTCCCAAGGCCTTCCTTCAAGTGACTGACCTTGGATTAACGGCTAAGTTTTCTCCAGAAAATAATCTTATCTGGGTGACTGCTCTTCAAACAGGAAGACCTATTCCACAGGCTAAGGTGGAAATTAGAGGAGATGATAACAGAATCTATTGGAAAGGGAAAACAGATGAACAAGGAATGGTTGAAACGCCAGGATGGAAGAAATTAGGAATGAAAGGAAAAGAAAAGTGGGGAAAACCGAGGCAATGGGTTTTCGTCTCTAAGGAAGAAGATTTTGCTTTTATTGCTTCTGATTGGGGAACAGGAATTTATCCCTATAGATTTGGGATAGACTATGACTGGAATCCTGAGCCAGAAGAGTATAAAGGATGTATTTTTTCTGATCGAGGTATTTATCGTCCTGGTGAAGAAGTGAGGCTAAAAGGAATAATTCGGAAAGATGAATTAGGTCAATGGAGGTTACCTGAAGTTAAAGAATTCGAAATTGAAATTAAAGATTCTCGACAGGAAGAAGTGTTTAAAAGAAAGGTGGATTTGAATTCTTTTGGTTCTTTTTCGCTGAATTTTTCCTTATCTAAAGATGCTTCTCTGGGAAATTATCGAATTACAGTCAGACTCTTGACTAAAAAAGGCGAAAGAGAAAAAAGATACAATATTCAGGGTTCCTTTCGAGTAGAGGCTTTTCGACCAGCTGAGTTTGAAGTGACAGTCAGACCAGAAAAAGAAAGTTACATTTTCGGAGATACCTACCAGGCAACTATTAGCGGAAATTATCTTTTTGGAGCACCTATGGCTGGGCAGAAAGTTAACTGGTACCTGAGGCAGGATCCTGTTACCTATTCCCCTCCAGGCTACAAAGGATATGTTTTTGGTTCAGCAGAATGGTGGGGGGAACCTCGAGGGGAAAGTGCGCTTTTAGCTTCTGGAGAAGGCCTCTTGGATAAGCAAGGAAGATTTAAAATAGAGGCTAAGCTTTTAGGTGAAAAAGCAAAAGGTTCCAGTCGAGTGATTCTGGAAGGAGTGGTTGCAGGGCCGAGCCGCCAGACAATAGCTGGGCGGTCGTCAAGTTTAGTTCATCAGGGTGAATATTACATTGGGTTGAAGCCAGAAACTACTTTCTGCCATAAGGGTAAAGAATTAGCCATAAATCTCATTGCTGTTAGTCCAATGGGAAAAATGGTGCCTAATAGGAAATTAACCTTGAGGATATTCAGAAGAGAGTGGCATTCAGTCCGAAAAGCAGGGGTTGGCGGTAGGTATCAATGGGTGACTCAAAAAGAAGATAAAGAGATAATGTCTTTTTCTTTAGTTTCTGGGTTAGAACCTTTAATTTGTTCCTTTACACCTAAAAAGTCAGGATTTTACATCCTTCAGGCTGAGGGGAAAGATTCTCGAAGAAATGAAGTTCGTGCCAGAACATATTTATATGTCACAGGTAAGGACTATGTTGCTTGGGAAAGGAGGAACGATGATATTATTGAGTTAATAGCTGATAAAAAACATTATCGCCCTGGAGAAGTAGCCCGAATTCTAATTAAATCTCCTTACGAAAAAGCGAAAGCTTTGGTGACTTTAGAAAGAGAAGGAATCATTGATCACCGAATACTGGAAATCAAGGGTACAGCGAATAAAATTGATTTGCCAATTACTAATGAATATTTACCTAATGTTTTTGTTTCAGTTATCCTTATCCAGGGTCGGACTTCAGTTTCTGTATCATCCGAGAATATAGACCCGGGAAAGCCTTCATTTAAAATTGGGTATCTTAATCTGCCAGTTAGTCCCGAAGAAAAACATCTGAAAGTCGATGTTTCTTCTAATAAAAAAGAGTATCGTCCAGGAGAGGAAGTAACCTTGAACTTAAGAGTAAAAGATTCTAAGAATAAAGGAGTTATCTCGGAAATAGTAGTTGCTGTCGTTGATTCTGGTGTTCTAAATCTAATTGGCTATCAAACGCCTGATCCTTTTTATGTTTTTTATGGGCAAAGGCCTTTAGCAGTTCAAACTTCAGAAACACGACTTCACATTATTGGTCAACGACATTATGGTCAGAAAGGAGAGAATGTAGGTGGTGGAGGAGAAGAATCAGAGAAAGTTGCCTTCGGACTAGCTGGTATAGAATTAAGAGGTGAGATGAAGGCAACTGCTTACTGGAACCCATCTCTTGTTACTGATAAAAATGGACAGATTTCAGTCAGTTTTAAATTGCCTGACAATTTAACTACCTTTAAAATAATGGTTGTTGCTCAGACCCAAGATTCTCTCTTTGGTTATACTCAATCAAGTATTAAAGTCAATAAACCTTTGATGCTTAGATCAACTCTACCAGCTTTTGCTCGGGTGGGAGATGTTTTTGAAGCAGGAGCAATAGTTCATAATTATACCCTTCAAAAAGGGGGAGTTATCCTTTCTTGCCAGGCTAAAGGAATATTACTGCTTGATAAAGGAATCCGCCGTTTTAAATTAGATAAAGGTGGAGCACAAGAGGTAAGATTTCATTTTAGAGTAGAAAAAAGTGGAGAAGCGACCATTTCCTTCCGGGCAAAAATGGGCCAGGAGACAGATGGTTTGAAGGTTACTTTACCCTTAAGATTCCCAAGGCCGACAGAATCTGTTGCTCTCTTTCAGGAAACGACCGAATCCACTAGTCAGAAAATTAAAATTCCCTGGGAGATATATCCTGATGGAGGGGAAATTGAAATTCAGGCATCGCCTTCTGCTTTCTCTAATTTGAAAGAAAACCTTGATTTCCTTCTCTCTTACCCCTATGGATGTTTGGAGCAGCAGCTGTCCAAGATTTTACCTCTAATTGTTGCTCGTGATTTGCTTACGGAACTGAAATTAGGCTCATTAAAAGTAAAAGATTTAGACAAAGTAGTTGATAAAACTTTGGCTGAAGTTCCTCAATATCAGAAATACAATGGTGGTTTTGCTCTATGGACAGATTCAGAGTATGAATCACCCTATCTTACTTGTTATACCATGTTTACTCTGCTTAGAGCTCAAGAAGCAAGGTTCAAGGTAGACAAAAAAATAATTAATCGAGCAAAGAGCTATCTTCTTAATTTCCTTCATGGAAAGCTTAAAAAAGAGAGATATCCTTACTCTTTATCTGAATGGAGTACTATTCGTGCTTTTGCTCTCTATGTTTTAGCTGAGCTGAGGGTATTTGAGTTTGGTTATATTGAAGAATTGTATAAAATGAAAGATTCTCTTCCTCTTTTGGCTAAGACTTTTCTTATTAAAACATTGAATCTCCAAGGTAGCAATAAGTGGATGAAGAAAGAATTGCTAAGAGAAATCTTGAATAAAGTCAAAGTCTCACCTACAACTGCTCATTTTGAAGAAGCTCAAGGAAATGAAATGGAATGGATTTTTCATTCCAATACTCGAACAACCGCTTTAATTCTCCAAACATTGTTAGAGGTGGAAGAAAAACATCCATTAATTCCGAGAATTGTTCGATGGTCAATTGAGGAGAGGAAAATTAAAAGATGGCGTTCCACTCAGGAGAATTTCTATGTTTTTTATGCTTTAAGTGATTACTTTCGTTCCTATGAAAAAGAAAAGCCGAATTTTAGATTAAAAATATTTTTGGCTAATCAGTTAATTCTTGAGGATTTCTTTAAAGAAAGGACTCTTCGCGCCACAGAAGGCAAAGTAGATTTAAAGGATTTCAAAAAAGGAGTTAATTTGCCTCTTAAAATAAAGAAAAAAGGTCCTGGACGGCTCTATTATAGTGTACGAATGACTTATCTGCCTAAAAGCCATCAGGAGCCCAGGGATGAAGGCTTAGCTGTTTTTAAATCAATTGAGCTGTTAAAAGGAAATAGAGCTAAATCTTTTAAACCAGGTTCTTTGGTAGTAGTTACTCTCAGAATTGTTACTCCTCAGGAAAGACATTTTGTGGTGGTTGATGATCCTTTGCCAGCTGGTTTTATTGCAGTTAATCCCAGTTTTATGACAGAAAGTCAAGAAGCAGAGAGGAAATTGAGAGAGATTAGAAGACAGGGTTTCAAGTGGAGGTGGAGCAGATTCAATCATATTGAAATGCATGAGGATCGGGTGCTTCTTTTTGCTGATTACTTGCCTCCCGGCATTCATACTCACCAATATTTAGCCAGGGCAATTACTTATGGTTCTTTCCAAACCCCAGCAACTAAGGCTGAAGAGATGTATACTCCTGAAGTTTTTGGTCGAACACCAGAATTTAAAATAGATATCAAGTGAAAATAGTAAAGTATTTTATCTTATCTTTCTTTATTTTTTCTATTTTATTAATTGGCTCTATTTTTATTCCCTTTCCCAAAAGCCGACTCCAGCCAGCACCGGTCATTTCACTCCGAATTCTTGATCGTGAAGGCAGGCTTTTAAGAGAAGTTCTTTCTGATGAAGAAGGAAGATGTCGCTGGGTAAAACTAAATCAAATTTCTCCTTATCTAATCTCAGCTACTCTGATAGCAGAAGATAAAAATTTCTTTTTCCATCCTGGGATTGATTTAAAAGCTATTCTCAGAGCCATTTATCTGAATATTAAAGCTGGCCGAGTAGTCTCCGGGGGTTCAACTCTCACTCAGCAATTAGTGAAAAACATTTATCATTTTCCTCGAAATTGGCTCTGGAAAATAGTTGAAGTCTGGTTTGCTTTAAGATTAGAAAGGAATATTTCTAAAGAAGAAATTCTCACTCAATATTTCAATCGAGTTTACTATGGAAATCAAGCATTTGGGATTGAAGCTGCTTCCCAGCTTTATTTTGATAAGCCAGCCGCTCATTTGGCCTTGGCGGAGGCGGCCTTTTTAACCAGTATTCCTCGGTCTCCTTCCCTTCTTGATCCTTATCGGCATTATTCCTTGGTTAGAAAGAATCAATTTAAGATATTGGAAAAAATGCTTCAAGAGAAAATAATTAAAGAAAAAGAATATCAACAAGCAGTTACTCAGCCCCTTAATCTTGTTTCAAAACAATCTCGTTTTTTGGCTCCCCATTTTTGTGAATTTGTTCTTTCTCAAATACCATTTCAGGAGAGAAGAAAATTGAGTGTAATCCAGACCACTCTTGACTATAGTCTTCAAAAAGAGGTAGAACTTCTTTTAAAAACCCATATTGAATCGCTGAAAAAATGTGGAGTAACCAATGGAGCAGCCGTCATTATAGATAATTTCACAGGAGAGATTTTATCTATGGTGGGCTCAGTTGACTTCTTTAATCCTTTAATAGATGGTCAGGTTAACGGCTGCTTAGCTCTAAGACAACCTGGTTCAGCGTTAAAACCTTTTACTTATGGTCTTGCCCTGGAGAAGGGGATGACTCCTGCAGAAGTTCTTCCTGATATTGAGTTTCATTTTAATTCTTCTAGAGGAGATTTTATCCCTCAGAACTACGATCGGAAATTTCATGGTCCAGTCAGATTGAGAACAGCTTTAGCCTGCTCTTACAATGTTCCTGCTGTCTGGGTTCTAAACAAGATTAGTCCTGAGTTACTCTTGCATCGACTTCACCAGGCAGGATTCCAGAATCTAACTCAAAAAGCAGATTATTATGGTCTGGGACTTACTTTGGGAAACGGTGAAGTAACTTTACTCGAACTTGTTCGAGCCTATTCAGCTTTAGCCCGAGGAGGGATTTTCAAACGAGGGAAGATTTTTCTAAGAGTTATTGATAGTCAAGGAAAAGAAAAACTCTGGTCGGAATCTGATGACCAATTTTCTATCTTTAGCCCTCAAATTTCTTATTTATTAACTAATATTCTCTCTGACAGAAATGCTAGGATACCTGCTTTTGGTTATAATTCTCCTTTAAATTTACCCTTTCCCTGTACTGCTAAAACCGGCACTTCAAAAGATTTCCGAGACAACTGGACAGTGGGTTATACTCCAAAATATACTGTTGGAGTGTGGGTAGGGAATTTTAATGGTAAACCAATGCATAATGTGTCCGGAGTTACAGGTTGTGGTCCTATTTTTCGTGATATTATGTTTCTTCTTGAGAAAGTGGGGACTGGTGGGGAATTTGAGATACCTTCAGGATTGATTAAAGTTTCTGTGTGTCCTGACTCCGGAAAGCTCCCTAATTCTTACTGTCCAACTCAGATAAAAGGGATATTTATTCAAGGCACTGAACCTAAAGAAACATGTGACTTTCACCAATTAATAAAGGTGGACAAGAGAACAGGATTCCCAGCCAGAGAAGATTCTCCTGAAGAGAGTGTAATAGATAAGGTGGTATTATTTTATCCTCCTCTTTATTATTCCTGGGCGTATCAACAAGGAATGTTCTTTCCTAAGAGTGAAATTAATAGTTTAAAATTAAGAAGTGAAAATTCAGAATTTGTTTTTATTAGTTCAGAACTTAAAACTTCTTCCCATCGAAGTGAACCGAGTGACCAACCTGCTGGGACGGCAGGCAGGCAAAACTGGAAATTGGTAATTCTCTTTCCCGATGATGGAGATATTTTCAAGATTGACCCTGTTCTCAGGAAAGAATACCAAACTATAATTTTTAAAGCTTCAGTTCCCTCTGAGGTTCAAACTATCGATTGGTGGGTAGATGAGAAATATTTTGGAGAGAGTTTATTTCCTTTTAATATTCGCTGGACACTTCAACCAGGTACCCATAAAATTAAAACAACTGCTAGAATGCAAAATGAGATAATTGAAAGCAATAAAGTGAAGATAGTGGTTCTGTCCTGATTCTTTTGGCTAAGAAAGAAAAAAATGATAAAATTTTTAAAAAATATTTTATCAAAAGGTAAGTCAATGACCAGGAGAAAATTTTTTAATTATGCGGTTGTGTTTTTCGGTTTTTTGGGATTCAATTTTCATCTCAGCAATTTAAGGAGGGGAAAAATGAAGAAAGAGGTAAAAACTGACCAGGCTCCAAAAGCGATTGGTCCTTATTCTCAGGCAATATTAGCTAATGGATTTCTCTTTGTCTCCGGCCAAATTGCTATTGACCCAGCAAGTGGCCAGTTAAACCAAGGCCCAATCGAACAGCAAACCGAGCAGGTTTTGAAAAATCTGAAAGCAATTTTAGAAGCAGCAGGAAGTTCGATGGATAAAGTGGTGAAGACAACTGTTTATCTGAAGGATATCAATGATTATCCTAAGATGAATGAGATTTATGGAAAATACTTTCAACCCCCTTATCCTGCTCGAGCAGCGATTCAAGTTGCTCGGCTACCAAAAGATGTCCGGGTTGAAATTGAAGCCATTGCCTTAGTTTAAGTTTCACCTCCTCTTTACCATGAGACTTTTCAGCTTTGAAAACCCGGTTGTGATGCGGATTTTCGAGCTCTATTTTTCGGCTTCACCTCTCTATAAAAATCAAATATCAAACATCAAAACTTGGTACACCACGTGGGGTATACCACTGTGGCAAAATGACAAATTAAAACTCAAAAATAACTTTTTTAAGTGCTGCTGTGCTGCAGTTCTGCAGTGTTGCGGTGAGTTATGAGCAGCACTGCAGCACCGCTCAACTGCAGCACTATTTTTATATTTTTGGTCTGTCATTTTTATCTTTGATTTTTGCCTGCCCGACGCCTGCCTGTCGCAGGCAGGGCAGGCGGGCAAATGCCAAATGCCTGTCTGCCCCTGCCCGCCCCCGAGCACTCGGGGGGGCAGGCAGGAATGTCAAATGACTGAATTTTAAATCTAAGAAGTGTAAGTCGCAAGGTGTTGTTTATCACTTTACTCTTTACTCCTTACTCTTCACGATTTAATGTTTTTGATATTTGGAATTTTTATATATCTTTTTTTTACATTTCTAAGAATTCTTAAGAAATTAAAAAAACATTTTGAGAAAGTGATTTCTATGATAATATTTTTAAGAAGCTTTCAATAGGAAACAAATGGAAGTATCTGATTTAAAAAATAATTCGGGTCAAAATCAAGCCAAAAAATACAATAAAATCCTTCTTCAACTTAAATTAATAGGATTATTCTTAAGTATAGTTTTTCTCCTGATTTTAATATTTTCTAATGGTTCCTTATCCCTCAGACAGGTAATTGAGAATATAAATAGTAATTCCTGGTTCGTAGTAGGAGGTTATTTAATTGTTTTCTTCTTGGCAACTGAAGCTCTTTCTTTTCCTTTAGCTTATTTCCGTGGCTATCTGGTCGAACATCGGTTCGAACTTTCTACTCAAAAATTCAATGACTGGTTGAAAGACTGGATAAAAGGAATAGTAGTTAATTTAATTCTTGGACTTTTCATTGGCGAAATTTTTTATTTTATTCTCAGGACTTATCCTGAATGGTGGTGGTTAATTAGCGCTGGAGTTTTCAGTTTAATTTTTATTATTCTGACTAACTTAGCTCCAGTCGTTCTTATGCCTATTTTCTTTAAATTCAAACCATTAGAAAAAGAGGAATTGAAGCAAAGATTGCTTACTCTGACGGAGGAAACAAGAATTAAAGTGAGAGGCGTGTATGAAATGGACTTGAGCCGAAAGAGCAAAACAGCTAATGCTGGCTTAACTGGCTTGGGAAATACACGAAGAATAATTCTCTCAGATACCTTGCTGGAGAAATTTTCAAATGAGGAAATAGAGTCAGTTTTTGCCCATGAGTTGGGTCATCATCAGGGGCGGCATATTTGGAGATTAATTGCTTTTCAATCTTTAACGACAGTTATTGCTTTTTTTGTTGCCTATCAGATTTTAAATCACACTATTTCTTATTTGCCTTTTCGGAATGTTTCTGATGTGGCTGCTTTTCCCCTTTTATTATTGATTATTTTTCTTATTAGCTTAATTTTTTTACCTTTAGCTAATGCCTATTCACGAAAATTAGAAAAAAGAGCTGATTATTTTGCTTTAATTCAAACCGATCATCCTGAAAATTTCATTTCTGCCCTGGAAAAACTGGCTAAGTTGAATTTAGCTGATAAAAATCCTCATCCATTGATAGAATTTTTATTTTACAGTCATCCATCAATTAGGAAACGGATGAGATATGCTTCTGAATTTTTAAATAGTAAATTTTAAGTCAGAATTTGACATTTCTTAAAAAATATTTATATTATTTTTAGAAAAAGTTAATTTAACAGGAAAAATTAAGATGATTTTTTCTAAAAAAGTTCTATTAATCTCAGGTATAAGTTTAATTCTTATTGGGTTAATTGTTTTTCTGGTTATCTTTAAAAAAGAAAATGCTCCAGAAGAAAATGGGAAGGAAAGTAGTTCCGTAATCAGTGAAGAGTCAGAAGGAGCTCCTTTACCAGTTAAAGTAGTTAAGGCCAGAAAAGGCGACCTGATTATCAGATTGAAATCTCTTGGACAGGCAATTGCTCCCAGAAAAGTAGTGGTCAAAGCAGAAATTCGAGGAGTGATTGACGGTTTTTTTGTTACAGAAGGAAAGCATGTCAGAGAGGGAGATTTGCTGGTCAAACTAAATGACGAAGAATATAAATTAAAATTAAAAGAGGCTGAGAGCAGAAGACTTGAGAAATTGTCTAAATTTCTCGTAGAAGGAGAGTATTCTTCTTTACCAGAAAGTAAGAGCCAAAAAAAGACCGAGCTGGAAAAGGTAAAAGAAGAGTATGAAAGAGCTTTCAACCTTTACAAGCAGGGATTGATATCTGAAAAAGAGTTTGAAAAGGCCAAAAGAAAATATGAATTGATGCTCATTGAGACTGGAGAAAAGAGAGAAGAGATCAGAGCTTCTGTTGCTGGATTAACCCAAGCAGAAGCGGAAGTTAGGAGAGCTCAAATGGAACTGGGAAGAACTCGAGTTAGAGCTCCTTTCCCTGGCGTGATTACTGAGATTAAAATTTCACCTAAGGAACATATCGAAGTGGGAAGAGAGCTTTTTACTATTGTGGATTTAAGCTTGATTGAGGTTGAAGCCAAGGTTTTAGAAAGTGAAATAGGGAAGATGAAAATTGGACGGGAAGTTATTCTCCGATTCAGTGCTTATCCTGAGAAAGTTTTCAAGGGCAGAGTCAAGGCAATAAGTCCGCTGGTTGATCCAGAGGATAAAACATGCCGGGTGATTATAGATGTTGCTAATCCAGGGGAAGAAATAAAACCAGGAATGCATGCTGAGGTGGAAATAGCGGCTGATATTTATAAAGATCGATTACTCATTCCTCAGGAAGCTATATTGGTTAGAGGAGGAAGAAAATTGGCTTTTGTGGTTGAAAATGACTTGGCAAAATGGAGATATATTGAAACAGGTCTTGAGAATGAGGATTATGCTGAAGTTTTAGATGGCATTAAAGAGGGAGAACTGGCCATCACTGAAGGTCACTTTACATTGGCTCATAATGCCCGAGTAAGAATAATAAAATAACTATTTCTTCATCAATATTTTCAATATTTTTAGTTGAAAAAACAAATATAAAAATAAATTCTATATATTCTCTTTAATCTCTGTCCAGTTTTTAATCTTGTATCTTTTGATTAATTCTTCGCTTGTTTCTTCTGAGCTGATATGAGTATAGAGATAACCTCCTTTAATTATTTGAGAATAATAGGGAATTCGAGTTTTATAAAGGTAATAGCCGTTTTTACTGAAAATATCAAATTCAATCTCTTCACTTTTATCAAGAACCAACTTTACTTTTCCGACATAAATTCTTCCTTTATCATCAGCTAAGATTCTATTAAAAAAGGGCCAATGAGGAGGAAATTGACATGCTTCTTCAATTTATAATTATTATAATTTGCTGTATTTTGATGTTCAATCTTAAAATTGATTTAGTTTATCAAGAATTTCTTTACCTTTACATTGCACAAGAAATATTATATAAAAGCATTCTTAAAAATAAAAAAGTAAATCACGATTTCGGTCAAATGAAGTCAATCTTCAAGCTAACTATTATTTTCGTGTTTTTAGCTGGGATTTCTTGTCTGACGCTTTTCTCTCAGGAAGTATCCAGACCTGAGGCTGAAAATAAACTTGACCGTTTTGAAATTGTTACTTCCTCTTTTGTTTTAAAAAAAATAAATTTCCGGTTAGAAATTATCGCTTATGATTCCAGGGGGCAGATTTTGTCCTTTTATAATGGGGTGCCTCAAATTTCCGGAGTTATGAAAAGAGTAAATGGAAAAATAACCTCAGTTGAACAGCCCTTTGAGAATGGGAAATTAATAATTAACAAAGCCTTGGTAGAGAAATCCGGGAAAGTGATAATCAAAGTTACTGATCAGGATGTTACCTCTGAAAAAAAATTAAGAAGCATTCCAGGGATACTGAGTATTCTTCCCCCTCTTATAGCTATTGCCCTGGCATTAATTGTCAGGCAGGTGACCATCTCTCTATTTGCTGGTATCTGGCTGGGAGCTATTTTTATCTTTGACTATGATGTCTTAGGTGGAATCTTTCGGGTAGTGGATTATTTTGCCGTCAATGCTTTGAATACTACCACTCATATCCAGATAATAATCTTCAGTGTTCTTTTTGGTGGGATGGTTGGTGTTATTTCAAGGAATGGTGGAACCTTAGGTATCGCCAATCTAATTACCCGTTTTTCCCGAACTTCTCGGGGCGGACAGATTGCAGCCTGGGTTCTCAGCATTGTTCTCTTTTTCGATGATTATTCTAGTGTTTTAATCACAGGAAATTTAATGAAACCAATTACTGATAGGCTAAGAGTTTCCCGAGAAAAACTTTCTTTCATTGTGGATGCTGGAGCGGCTGCAGTAACTAGCATATTTATTATTTCTACCTGGATTGGTTATGAAATCGGATTGATTGAAAGCGGATTAAAGAGTATTGGTTTTAAGGAAGATGCCTATTCTGTTTTCATTAAAACTATTCCTTTCAGATTTTATCCCATTTTTGTCTTGTTTTTAGTGTTTATCATTGCATTCCTAAATCGTGACTTTGGTCCAATGCTTTCCGCAGAACGGCGAGCAAGAAAAGAGGGGAAGGTAATTCGAGATGGTGCTCAGCTTCTTCAGGAATTGGATGAAGCCCAGAAATTTATTGCTGGCGATAAACCGGCTCGCTGGTTTAATGGTTTAATTCCTATTGTGGTCGTTATTTTAGTAGCTCTTTTTGGTCTCTACTATACGGGAAAACAGAATTTAATTGCTTCAGGTGATTTTTCTTTCACAATCGGCAATATTATCAGTCATTCAGATTCTTACCGAGCGTTATTGTGGGCTTCTTTTTCTGGGTGCCTGGTAGCAATTTTGATGACCTTATTTCAACGACTACTTAAACTCGCTGAAGCGATTGAAGCATGGTTCAATGGTATTAAATCAATGCTCTTAGCTGTTTTGATTCTCATTCTTGCCTGGTCAATCAGCTTAGTGACTGAAGAACTTCATACAGCTGATTATCTGGTTCAGATATTGAGGGGAAATCTTCAGCCCGAATGGCTTCCTGCCCTGACTTTCATTATTTCTGCCATAATCAGCTTTGCTACAGGCACAAGCTGGGGAACAATGGCAATTATTATGCCTTTGATTATCCCTCTTGGTTACTCCCTGGGAGTAGATGCTGGGTTTGACCAAGCCAATCTTAATCTTATTCTTTATGGAGTAATCAGTTCTGTGCTAGCAGGAGCTGTTTTTGGTGACCACTGTTCTCCTATTTCTGATACAACCGTTCTTAGCTCAATGTCTTCTACCTGTGACCATATTGACCATGTCCGAACCCAGCTTCCTTATGCTATTTTAGCTGCAATTGTCGGAGTGCTGATCGGCGATATCCCCACAGCCTATGGTTTTCCTGCCTGGGTGTCAATTATTATCGGTTTTTCAGTTCTCACTATTTTTGTTTATTTTTACGGGAAAAAAGTAGATAATTTTAAACTTTTTGATACTCAGAAGAAAAAATCTACATCTAACAAGTAAAATAGCTTATCTTCAACCCCTGCACTCAATATTGTCTTATTTCTGGACTTCCCTCAAGATTTCACATAGAATAATTCTAATATCATTAAATAGATAAAGAAAAAAAGAAGCGAGAATGGATTTCTTTATGTTGTAAAAAGAACAACTTAAGAATCAATAACCAAAAAGAAGTTTCATAAGAAAGATGTTATCCATGAAAAAGTTTATTTTATTAGATTTTCCTGATTATGGGAGTACAGGAAACACAATAATTCTTGAAAAAATTTGAGATTTAGAGGGTTATTGGAAATGGGAAATTTTCTTTAGGAGAGCTCAACCTTTACTATCCAAGTATTCCTTGAGACTTGAAATTTCCTTTGTTATAGCTTCTGCGAAAAACTTAATAAGATTGCCTTTGTCTTCGACATTGAAATTCTCTGCTTTGGTGTCTTTAATAAATGCAGTTATTTCCCTATTAATCAATGGACTCAAAATACCTTCAGGATCTTCGGTAATGGCAAGCTTCAGAAGACGAAGAATCCTTGTGTATCTCTTGTAGAACACAGGATCGATTTGTTCTTGAGCTTTCGCTTTCTTCGCTTCTGCCATCATCTCATTAAAGGCTTCATGGATTTTTTCTTCTCTATCTGTCACACTACTCTCACTCATTTCATTGAAAGTAACTACCATCCTATCTAAAAGGACATAACCAGCTTTGTTGCCAGCGAACAAATTAATGGACAAAAAACATAAAAATCCAACGAGAATAATTCTACGAATCATCTCACACCTCCTCTTATTTTATTGTCGAAATTTTTAACAAAAAACGATAAACTTTATTTCCTTTTTTCAGTCCTTCAATTTTTTTGTTCAAATTTAATCTAGTAGGGTCTTCCCCAGTCATTGGAAAAGCTATCTCTTTCTCCTTCGGGAAATCAAAAAATATTTGAGCAATTAAAGCAGATAAATTTTTCCTGGGAAGTTCTTCTTTGTAAACAGAAAAAAGAACTCGTTTAATTGCCCATTCAAGTTCGGAATACTCATTATTCACAGTCGCCAAGGTAATACCTTCGTCTACTTTACTTTTTACAATTCTCTGGAGACCAGGTGTCTGTTGAAGAAATTTTTCAACAAACTTGAAGTTACCTTTATTGTGAGAATGAAGGAGAATACTTATAATAATCAAAGCTCCCACAAAAATCAGTAAAAGGCAGATTCTTAAAACAGGAATATGCTTTTTCAGCAAAAGAGGGAAGGAAAATTCCTTCCATGATTCAGACTTTATCCGAGCAGCGAGTCGAGATTTAAAATCGCTTTCTCGAAAGATACGGAGAGCTTCTTCTTCCTCTTTTAGAATAAGACTTTTTATTTCTCTGAAATCCTCCTGACTTTCTTTATTTTTCATAGCTTTCCCTCCTTATCTGATTAATAACAGCTTGGCGAGCTCGATATAATCTTGACATTACAGTTCCCTCTTTAATCTCCAACGTTGAAGCGATCTCTTGATAGGAAAGATGACCATATTCTTTCAGTATAAATACTTCTTTAAGCTTTTTAGGAAGTTGTCTGACAGCTTTTTTTAGAATTTGCAGCTGTTCTTTATGACATATGAGAGATTCTGGCGTTTTTCTCTCTACGGGCTCGTTGTCTGAACCAAGCTCGCAAAACCTGCCCAAGCGATTTTTCCTACTGTGATCCAAACATATGTTTTTAGCTATTTGGAAAAGCCAAGGTCTTGAGAGACTGGAATCCTTCAAAGTGCTAATTTTTTTATAGGCTTTCAGATATACCTCTTGCGTCAACTCCTCTGCATCCCATGGGTTCTTTGAGAATCCCAAACAGATACGAAAAACGCTCTCTTGATAAGTCATCAATTCGTTAAAAAGTTTCAATGCTTCTTCCGATCTCCTCGGTCTCGTCATATTCGTACAGTATTATTAAAAGGCTAATATCCAGGCACTTCTTATTTTACCATTAGATTAGAGATAATGTGTTTAGCTTTCTCCTTTGATTGTTTTTCTCATTCAATAATTAAAGACGAAAAGGAGAGGAAAATATTCCATTTTTTCTATGCTCAGTCTTTTTTTGGGGGAAAATATTTGAAAGAAAGCAAGGTTTTTTAGATTTTTTTAAGTTTTATTATGATAACGTAACTTTTCTATTGGTGATCTCTATCTGCACCTAAATAAACTGAAATTTATTTTTCATGGCAAACATGACAAAGGGTCAGTCCTTGAAATTTGAATTTTCGCAATCCTCTTTCTTTATTCCTCTTGCTATTTCTTCAATCGCTTTTCTAATTTTTCTATAAATCTCTCTTTTTTTCATTTTCCCGTGATGTAATGTGATAAAAAGCATTCGGAAATTCAATTCTAAGTAAGAAATCGAGCCCTCTTATTTCCCCAGAGGATCTTTTGTCATATCTAAATTCAAATTTCAAGGGCTGCAGGCTGTCCGAAAACTCAATAAAAGAAGTTCCTTATTACCGGATCAATCCC